>DAOWGM010000143.1 GCA_030637515.1 Bacteroidales bacterium | reverse complement strand
TTACTTTTTAGTTTTTGTAGCACTTTTTCGGAATTATAAAAGTCCGTTCGAGAAAAAATTAGGCATTCAACATTAAGATTGACAGCACGTTGAATGATGCCTGCATTTTTATTGTTCGAAAAAACAAGGGAGATTTCAATTTTTTTATTTTCTTTGAAGAAATTTATAATGTTTTCGGCATTCGAACCGGATCCGGATGCAAATATTGCTATTTTGTTCATATTTAATATTTTATATGCATTGTGTAGCAGTTTGTTAATACGAAATATTAAAATTTTATTGCAAAAATGGTTTTTAAAATCCAAAAAAAGCTATTTTTACACCGAAAAATAAAGAAATATTTTTGATTTATTATAGTTATTTATATTTCTTTGCACAGTTAAAAATTAAACTTAATTATTAATTAAAATTTTAAAGTTATGTCTGATACTGCATCAAGAGTAAAAGCGATTATCGTTGATAAGTTAGGTGTTGATGAAAATGAAGTTACACAAGAAGCTAGTTTTACTAACGACTTAGGTGCCGACTCTCTTGACACTGTTGAATTAATCATGGAATTCGAAAAGGAATTTAATATTTCTATTCCAGATGATCAAGCTGAAAACATTGGTACTGTTGGCGATGCTACAAAATATATTGAAGAGCACGCTAAGTAATTTTTAATATTTCAAAATCTTGTTTTAAATTTTATTTGTTATGGAATTCAGACGTGTAGTTATTACAGGCCTAGGAGCAATTACCCCGATAGGTAACAATGTTGAAGAATATTGGAAGAATTTAATGGATGGAGTAAGTGGTGCTAACCTTATTACGAACTTCGATGCATCTAAATTTAAAACAAGATTTGCTTGTGAAGTAAAAAACTTCGACCTAAATCAACACTTCGACAGAAAAGAAGCAAGAAAATTGGATCGTTTTGCACAGTTTGCTTTGGTAGTAGCTGAACAAGCGATTCAAGATTCAAAGCTTGATCTGGAAGCAATCAATCATGATAAGGCTGGTGTTATTTGGGGTTCAGGCATTGGTGGACTTAATACTTTTTTGGAAGAAATTAGGAGTTATGCTAATGGTGATGGGACACCGAGATTCAGTCCTTTCTTTATTCCAAAAATGATTTCTGATATCGCCGCAGGGCATATATCTATGAAATATAATTTCCGTGGTCCAAACTTTACTACTGTATCAGCTTGCGCATCATCAACTAATGCAATGATTGATGCTTTGAATTATATTAGGTTAGGAAAAGCTGATGTTTTTATTACCGGTGGTTCAGAGGCTTCTATAAATGAAGCAGGCATGGGAGGTTTTGGATCAATGCAAGCTATTTCAACCAGAAATGATGAATTTGAAACTGCATCAAGACCTTTCTGTAATACCCGTGACGGATTTGTTATGGGAGAAGGTGGGGCAGCACTAATTTTCGAAGAATTAGAGCATGCTAAAAAACGAGGTGCAAAAATTTACGCCGAGGTAGCAGGTGGCGGAATGTCTGCAGATGCTCATCATTTAACAGCTCCACATCCTGAAGGATTAGGTGCTATGAATGTAATGAAAAATGCGCTTAGTGACGCTAATATGAAACCTGAAGAGATTGATTATATCAATGTACATGGAACAGCAACACCAAGAGGAGATACTGCAGAGCTATTTGGCATTAAGAATGTATTTGGTGATCATACGTATAAAATGAATATAAGTGCTACAAAATCAATGACTGGTCACCTTCTTGGTGCAGCTGGTGCAATTGAAACTTTAGCGGCTATTTGTGCAATTCAAAACGGTGTTATTCCTCCAACAATGAATCACAAAGAGCAGGATCCTGAAATTGATAGTAAACTAAATTTGACTCTACACAAAGCTCAAAAAAGAGAAGTGAGAGCTGCATTAAGCAATACATTTGGCTTTGGTGGTCATAATGCTTCTGTTATCGTAAAAAAATACTCAGAATAACATATTTGTGTTAAAAGGTTTATTTCCTGTAAAATATTTTTTTTCTAAAAATAAAAAGTTTTATAAGCTGATTTATCAGCTTAGTGGAGTGTATCCTTCAAATCTTGAAGTTTATAAAATAGCACTTACACATAAGTCAGCTTCAAGAAACCCAGATAATTCAAAAAGGCTTAATAACGAACGTCTTGAGTTTTTAGGAGATGCAATTCTTGCATCTGTTATAGCCGATTTTCTATATACCTATTTCCCTTTAAAAAAGGAGGGCTTTTTAACAAAAATGAGAGCCAGAATTGTTAGTCGCGATCAATTAAATGAAATTGCTCTTAACATGGGTTTGCAATTCCATATTGTTTCGCAAAGCAATATTAATGGCACAAAAAACATTTATGGTAATGCCTTAGAAGCTTTAATTGGGGCTTTATATGTTGATAAAGGGTATAAAAAAACAAAGAAATTTATAATTAACAGGATTATCACAGATAATATTGATTTGAAAGAACTTTCAATTACTGATTCAGATTATAAAAGTCAGATAATTGAATGGGCTCAGAAAAATAAAACAGAAATTGCCTTTAACGACGAAGAAGTGGAAAGTACTGAACAAAACAACTTGCATTTCACGTCTGCTATAACTCTGGACGATAAAGTTTTAGGAAGAGGAAAGGGCTTGTCAAAAAAAGAGGCTCAACAAAATGCATCTAAAGAAGCTTTAATATCTTTAGATGACCAATCTTCAGTTTAATAATTAATGTGCAACAACAGATAGTTTATGTAATTAAATATTCCTAATTTTATTTCATAACTAAAAAGATGAGTGCAAAAAAGAAAATTCACAAATTAGCATTTGATTTTGATAGCGATTTTAAATTAATTGGAATAGCTTCACATGAAAATGATTATAGGCTTAGCTGGGCTATTAATAAGTCTCTGGATGTTGATTTCGTTAGAGTCGATGATTTAATAATTAATCACCCAAAGCATAAAATAGAAACCCCTTATTCAATGTACTCTTATTTTGATGAGGATAATTTTATTAGTTATAATCTTATTTCAAATAAATCTGAAAAAGGCTTTTTATTACCAAATATGGCAAATATTGATTTTATTCTTAAGATTTCTGAAGAAACAGATTCGGATATTTTAGATAATTTATTAAAGAAATTAAAGAAGATTGATATTATTATTACTGCTTTTTTTATTGAAGATTTACCTGATAAAGTAAAAAATACTTTCGCTTTTTAATTTATTCTATAACAAAAAAGAGAGATCTTACTCTCTCTTTTTAACCCTAAAATATAAACCTATGTGACAATCTATCTTGCACTCTTGATATTGTCATTACAAAAGTATAGCATCCTTTGGTTAAGTTATTTAAAGCTTTGTTAAATAATGTTAAATAATTCTTTTAGCCAAGATCAAGCAGTTATATTTGTATCACTATGCAAAAGAAAATACTCTGGACTATTACAATAATTTTATCGGTAACATTAATGTGCTTGATATTTGTACAAGCATACTGGATTAATAATGCGATTAAAATTAATGAAGAGCAATTTCATCAGCTTGTAATAAAAGGAATGGAAAATATTGTTGAGGAAATTGAGAACAGAGAAATAATTTCTCAGGTTGTTAATGAGATGGATCCTTATCAGGATGTTTCGCTTACCGGAGCTCCTTCTATTACTTATAAATTAAATAAACTTAGTCAAAGTACTTTTAGCTTATCAACAACCGATGAAGAAAAAGAAGTATTCATAATTAATGAAAATGACTCATTAAATATTAGCTCTCAACTCCAATTATTAGCTAATAATGCTATACAATTTAGAAATAAATCGGGATTACAGATTAATGAGGTATCAAAAAAACAAAGTTTTGGAAGCCTTAAAATAAAATCCGACTTTGGGGAAAAACTTGATAATAGAACAATCTTTGTAGAAAATGTAGTAAATAAACTTATCCAGATAGATGTTGAGCTTGAAGATCGTATTGATAAAGGATCAATTGAAGAAATTTTAAAAAGAACCTTCTCTGACCTGGGGATTGACATTGGATATGAATATGCAGTTACAAAGAATAAATACAAAACTGTTTATAATTCTGAAAATTATTCAGATCAGCATGATGTTAGGAAGTTTACCTCACAGTTATATCCAAAAGATGTTTTTGCAAAGGGAAACTATCTTTATGTTTACTTTCCCAAAGAAAGAAGCTTCATTTTGAAATCATCAGGGTTTATGGCTTTTTCTTCCGCTTTGCTAACTTTAATAATACTTCTGGGTTTTTCGGTTTCTATTCACATTATGTTTAAGCAAAAGAGGCTTTCTCAAATAAAGAATGACTTTGTAAATAATATGACACATGAATTAAAAACACCAATATCTACTATTTCGTTGGCATCACAAATGTTAAAGGATGATAGTATTCCTATTGAGTCAAAGAACATTGCATATATTTCCGATGTGATTGATGATGAAAGCAAGAGGTTGAGTTACCAGGTTGAGAAAGTTTTAAAAACGGCACTTTTTGAACAAGGACAAATAAAACTAAAACTACGTAAGCTTAATATTCATAAAATAATTGAGAATGTAGTAAAGAACTTTGAATTACAGGTTAAATCAAAGAACGGTAAATTAATTAAAAAGCTGGAAGCAGATAACCCTATTCTGAGTATTGACGAAGTTTATTTTACAAATATTATTTTTAACTTGCTTGATAATGCAGTTAAGTATTGTAAAGAAAATCCAGAAATTAATGTAAGTACCAAGGAAAGCAAAAACGGAATATCAGTATTAGTATCTGATAAGGGAATTGGAATAAGAAAACAAGATCAGAAAAGAGTTTTCGATCAGTTTTTCAGAGTTTCAACAGGCAATTTGCATGATGTAAAAGGATTTGGCTTGGGATTAAGTTATGTTAAGAAAATAGTTAATGCTCATGGAGGCGAAATTACACTGGTCTCTGAATATAGAAAAGGAACAACATTTGAAATATTTTTTCCAAATTAATAATATAAACAATGGATGAAAAAAACATTAAGGTTTTATTAGCAGAAGACGATGAAAACCTTGGATCGTTATTAAGAGAATATCTTGTAGCAAAGGAATTAAAAACTGATCTTTTTGTAAACGGAGAACTTGCTCTCGAAGGATTTAATAAAAACAATTACGATTTATGTATTCTTGATGTAATGATGCCAAAAATGGATGGATTTACACTTGCGAGAGAAATAAGGAAAATAAACAAGAATGTACCGTTTATATTTCTTACAGCAAAATCGTTAAAAGAAGACGTAATTGAGGGATTTACAGCCGGTGCAGATGATTACATGACAAAACCATTTAGTATGGAAGAATTATTATTTAGAATTCATGCAATTTTGCGAAGAACGAATAGTAATAATAATTCAGAAACAAATGAAACATTTGTTATAGGAGATTATGAGTTTGATTCACAAAAACAAATTTTAAAATATAATAACAAGGATCAGAAGCTTACAACAAAAGAATCGGAGCTTTTAAAATTATTATGTAATAATATGAATAATGTCTTGGAGCGAAATTTTGCATTAAATACAATATGGCAAGAAGACAGCTATTTTAATGCACGAAGTATGGACGTTTATATAACAAAACTCAGAAAATATCTTAAAGATGATCCATCAATACAGATATTAAATATTCATGGAAAAGGTTATAAGCTAATTGTTTAGAATTGTTTGAAGTAATGATTGACGAAGAAAAGAAAGCATTAAGGATACAGATTAGAGATAAAAAGAAGGATTATTCTTTAGAAGAGAAGAAAAGAAAATCTGAATTGATCTTTGATCAAATTGAAAAACTCGATACTTTTCGGAAAGCAGAGATCATTATGGTATACTGGTCATTAGATGATGAGGTTTTTACACACGATTTTATTCAAAAATATCAAAACGAAAAGAAAATTCTCTTACCTGTTGTAGAAGGTGATATTTTAATACTAAAAGAATTTAAAGGTTTATCTAATATAAAAATCAGTAAAAGTTTTGGTATTGGAGAACCTGAAGGAGAGTTGTTTGAACAAACAGATAAAATAGATATAATAATTGTTCCTGGTGTTGCTTTCGATAAATCTATGAACAGACTTGGTCGAGGAAAAGCATACTACGATAAACTATTAAAAAACTCACAGGCATTAAAAATTGGTGTTTGTTTTGATTTTCAGATGTTGGAATCAGTTCCTGTAGATAAATACGATGTAAAAATGGATTTGATTATTACAAACTGATACAGGTATGGCAAAAAGGACAATCCATTCGAAAGAGCTATTTACAAACAAAATATTACCAGAAAATTTCTATCGTCCGATTATAGTTGGATACAATATTAAAACTCCCGAAAATATCGGAAATATTATTCGCCTTGGAGATAATATAGCCTGTAAAGAAGTTATTATTATTTCTGACGGTGAAAATGTTCGTGCTTCGAAAATAAAAAGAACCGCATCATCAAGCTTTGATTCTGTAAAATGGGGCTTTTGTTCTGTTGACGAATTAAAAAACAGAATTCCTTTCGATTACGAGTGGATTGCGATAGAAACATCAAGTGACTCAGTTAATGTTTTTAAAACAGAGCTTCCTCAAAAAATAGTATTTATTGTTGGGAATGAAATTTCTGGTGTTGATTATAGTTTATTAGATAAGTGCAGCAAAATTGTTCATATTCCATTACATGGGAATAACAAATCTCTTAATGTATCGCACTCGTTAGCAATAGCCTTATTTGAGTGGCAAAGACAAAATTATTTGTAATTGTATTTAATTAAAATTCTTACTAATTTAGGTGTGTTAAATAAATATCTAACCCAAAAACTAAAGATTATGTTTATTGAGGAACTACAATTATCAATTGAAGAAATGCTAGTAATTAAAGGTGGTAATGGAGATATTGACGATGAAGGTTCAACCGGGCTTGGAAATGGAGAAATAGAACCATAGTTAGAAATGAAATTTTACTCAGAAAGACATAGTTTTATCTATGTCTTTTTTTTATTTCAATAATTACTATTGTATCTGTATATCAATAAAACAATATTAATCTTTTAACAAATTATTTTAGGACTTCATAATTTTTGTATTAACTTTAAATAAGATATTGTTAAACATTAAAAGATTAAAAGCATGAAACTTTATTATCCGTATTTTAACTTGTTTTATAGAGCAGGAACAACAAATTATCGATTAGACCTTGTAGTAAAATTACCAGGGAATGTTAAGAAAACTGCAATTGAGCAAAATTTCGTAAATGATTATTGGGAAGTTCGCATAAAGTTAAATGAAACAAAAGAAGTTGATGCTCTAAAAGAGAAAATGGAAGAGTATAAAATTGATTTAACACCAAAAGATGTTAAACAATTAGATAATATAAAAATCATCGTTAAAAATTATGATAACATGTTGCGCAATGGAGATCCTGATGGTGAAGGGAAAACTGGAAGAGGAAATGGTGAAATAGAATAAACAAAAAAATGAGATTCTTTAATTGTTTTATATTAGTTTTATTTCTATTGTCAGGAATTTTTAATAATTCTTTAGCATCTAATGAATTAGATAGCTTAAAAAAAGAAGTGTTGAGTTCTCCCGATGATACTAATAAAGTATTGCAATTAAAGGATCTTTCTTATAAGTACCTTAAAATACAATCGGATACTTCCTTTTTACTTTGCAAAAAGGCGATTAAACTATCAGAAGAATTGAAATATGATTTTGGATATGCAACATCGTTGAACCAAATGGGTTTAGTATTTAAGTATCAAACTCAATACGATTCAGCATTATATTACTACAATAAATCATTAACACTTTTCGATATTCTTAAAAACGAATTTGAGCAAGCAAGCATCCTAAACAGGCTAGGGAATGTTTATAAAAGATATGGAAAGTTTGACGAATCGACAGAGTGCTTTATGAAAAGCCTTAAAATATACCAAAGTTTAAATGATTCGACACGAATGTCACATATCATAAATAACATTGGTGTATTGTATTATGATCGCGGCGAATTAGATAAATCTCTGGAGTATTATTTATTAACTCTTGAAATTAATAAGAAACTAAATCAGGAATCAAATTTGGCTGTTACTTATATGAATATTGGTAATGTTTATGGGGAGTTAGGATCATATAATAAGTCGGTTGAATATTATAAAATGGCACTTGATTTGTTAGCAAACTCGGACAACAAATACGATCAGATGCTACTTTTACATAATATAGGAAATTCGTATGAACAGAATGGGAAGTTAAAGGATGCTATTAACTTTTACTTAAAAGCAATAACAATTCAAAAAGAAATTGGCGAAAAAGAAATGCTTATTTTTTCATTACAAGGACTTGGTAATACTTTAATTAAGGAAGGAAGCTTTAAAGAAGGTGAGAAGTATTTAATTCAAAGTTTTGATTTAGCAAATGAAGTTCAGGATATTCGAAAATCACATAGATTAGCAATAAATCTCTATGAAGTTTATTTAAGTAAGGGTGATTATAAGAAGAGTGTTAAATATTTAAAAGACTATGTTGATATAGAGGATCAAATGTTTAGCCTTGAGAAGAAAGCTCAAATTGTTGAACTAGAGGAAAAATATAATGCCGAAAAAAGAGAACAGCAAATTGCTTTTTTAGAAAAGGAAAAAGAAATACAGCAGCTTGAAATATCAAAAAAAGAAATTGAAAATAAACAAAAGAGTTTTCAGCGAAATGCACTTATAATTTTAGTAATAGTGGTTGTTTCAGTATTACTATACTATTTCATTGATAGTAAAAAACGAAAGAAATTGAATCAATTATTATTAAAACAAAACACAAAAATTACTGATCAACGGATTGAGATAGCAAAACAAAATGATTATTTACTTGAATCGAATAAAACCAAAGACAAGCTATTTCAAATTATCGCTCATGATCTTCGAAGTCCTCTGGTTTCAATGGAGAGTATTACACAGCTAATCCCATATTGGGTTGAAGAACAGGATTTTGAATCCTTAAGTAGACTTTCAAAAACCTTAGAGTTGTCTGTCAATAATGTATTATCTCTTATTGATAACTTATTAAACTGGGCATTAAATCAGCAGGGGAAATTCCCATATAAACCGGAAAATATTAACCTTAAGGAAAATTTGGAAGAAACAATAGATGTCTATCGTCCAATTGCACAAATAAAAAATATTGAACTTAAATTCAAACCATTAAATAAGGTAATGGTTTTTGCAGATAAAAATATGATCTTTACAGTGATGCGAAATCTACTTAATAATGCAGTGAAATTCACACCTGAAAATGGGGAAATAACTGTTGGAATAGATAGAAATCAGCAATTTGCAAAAGTTTGGGTTAAAGACTCAGGAATTGGTATGCCCATTAGTAAGAAAGAAGCCGTTTTTGAACTAGCAAACGGTCATACTAAAGGAACAAAAGGTGAAACGGGTAAAGGCTTGGGTTTATTTTTTTGTAAAGAATTTGTAAATATTAATAATGGCGATATTTATATAGAAAGCAAGAAAGGCAGAGGAACAACAATTACTTTCACACTACCGCTTTTTAATATTGCCGAAAACTAATTTTGGTTGGGTTTCAACAAGATCCAACTTGTTAAATAATTATCTAATTTATTTTCTTACATTCATTTATGGTTCAAATTCTGAATGCTAAAGAACGGATTACGGGTTTGTGAAGTGGCTGGAATACAGCAATATAAATAAGTATATTTTTCATAATTAATAGGAAGACTCAATTTTTTTAATTAGTTTTAATACGTTAACTAAAATAAAAAAATATGACATTATTTAACTATTCAATTGTAAGCAGAGTCCCAGGTGGTGATGATCCAGATCCACCAAAACCACCTCCTACAACTGGAGAAGATGATTAATTCAAAAAATTAGATAACTGTTTGAAAATTCAAGCAGTTATTTTTTTGAAATTAATTCAGTATGTTTGTGTCACATTAAATTGCTTCTAAGATGCGATTAGTTAATAGTTTTTTAGTTCTAATCATTCTTTTTTCTTCATATAACGTATTTAGTGAAGAGAGATCACAAAACACTACTCCTGATAGTTTATTCCTTTATGTAAATGCATTACCAAATGATTCATCTAAGGTTGTTGAGCTGAATGATCTTTCGTATACATATTTAAAAGTTCAACTAGATACCGCTTTTATGTTAGGCCAAAGAGCCTTGGACTTTTCTGAAAAATTAAACTATGAATATGGTATTGCAAAAAGTCTATTTCAATTGGGTCTGGTTTTTAGATACCAAAGTAATTATAAAAAAGCTATTGAGTATTCGAAAAAATCTTATAATTTATTTGAAAAAATGGGTAAATCTGGAGAAAAAGCAAGAGTGCTGAATTCTCTAGGTAATGTTTATAAACGAATAGGGGATTATGAAAAATCGGTAGAAAATTTCTTAGCAAGCCTTAAAATATATAAGAAGATAGAAGATTCTGTGAAAGTAAGTTATGTAATGAATAACCTGGGGGTTTTATATCTTGAAATGGGAGAATATGAAAAATCTCTTGAATTTCATTTACAAAATTTGGAAGTTAGACGTGAGTTGAATGTAAGTAATGAGCATGTAATTAAAACATTAATGAATATTGGAGCAGTTTATAGAGAAACAAATGAAAATAATAAAGCTATAGATTACTACAACGAAGCAATTAATTTAATTGATGAGAATACTTCTAAATATAGTCAGTTATTGTTGTTGCAAAACATGGGCGATATATACCAAATTAAACGGTATTTTAAAAGTGCTAAATATTATTATTTAAAAGCTTTAAAAATTGAAAAGGAAATAGGAGAACAAGATATACTTATATATACTTTGCAAGGTTTAGGTAATGTTTTAATAATGGAAGGAAACTTTAATGAAGGCCTATCTTATTTATTAAAAGCATTTAGCTTGGCAAAAGAACAAGGCAATCTTTTAAAACAAAAAAGACTTTCAGAAAGTTTAATCTGGGCTTATGAAAAAGCCGATGATTATAAAAATAGTTTTTCTTACCAAAAGATTTATCAAAGTGTAAGTGATAGTTTACTTGGGATAGAAAAAATAAAGCAAATAACTGAACTTGAACAAAGATACGAAGCTGAAAAACGAGACCAACAGATTGTTTTTTTAGAAAAAGAACAAGAAATTCAAAAACTTAATTTATCAAAGAAAACCATTGAGGCTAATCAAAAAAGTTTTCAAAGAAATATATTAATTGTATTTGCTTTATTAGCAATTGTCTTCGTAGTATTTCTTGCCAGAAAAAATAAAAAAATAAATGAACAGAGAGCTGAAATTGCTGACCGAAATGAAAAATTGTTGAAATCGAATAAAACCAAAGACCGTTTATTTCAGATAATTGCCCACGACCTTAGAAGTCCTCTGGTTTCCATAGAAAGTATTACTCAATTAATACCATATTGGGTTGAAGAGCAGGATTACGAGTCCTTAAGCAGACTTTCAAAAACACTGGAACTATCTGTAAATAACGTATTGTCTTTAATAGATAATTTACTAAACTGGGCTTTAAGTCAACAAGGTAAATTTCCTTATAATCCAGAGAGTTTTAAAATTATCGAAACAATACAAGATGCAATTAGTTTGTATATTCCAATAGCTCAAATAAAAAATATTGACTTACAATTTAGTTCGTCAAAAGATTCAATTGTCTTTGCTGATAAAAATATGTTTTTAACGATTATCAGAAATTTATTGAATAATGCTATAAAGTTTACTCCGGAAAAGGGTAAAATAAATATTGGGGTGGATATTAATCAGCAATTTGCAAATGTATGGATTAAAGATTCAGGAATTGGGATTTCTGCTGATAAGAAGGACGCGGTTTTTGAACTTGCAAATGGAAATACTCAAGGAACAAAGGGTGAAACAGGTAAAGGTTTAGGTCTTTTCTTTTGTAAAGAGTTTGTACATATTAACAATGGCGATATTTATATTGAAAGTGAAGAAGGAAAAGGAACAACAATTATATTTACCTTACCACTATTTAATATTGCTGAAAACTAATTTTTCTAATTACCTTCCTGATCATTTCTCAATTTTGTATCTTAGCATAAGTAAAATTTAATTATAATAAATTACATGTAATGGCTAAACGTGATAAGGCAATAAAGGATATTGTCGATCTTGATAAACTGGAAGAGATTATTAAAAAATGTAAAATTTGCCGAGTAGGAATGGTCGATGGTGATGATCCATATGTGTTAGCAATGAACTTTGGTTATGCGGATCAAACTGTCTGGTTACATTGCGCCAAAGAAGGTAAAAAAGTAGATATACTAAAACGAAACAATAAAGTTTGTCTGCAATTTGACACTGATCATAAGTTATTCTCACGTCATGAGCATGTTGCTTGTTCGTGGAGAATGGCATATAGAAGTGTTCTTATACATGGCCACGCAATTCTTATTGATGATTATGATGAGAAAATAAAAGCCTTAAATGTTTTTATGAAAAATTATTCTGAACGTGAATTTGAATTTTCAAAACCTTCTGTTGATAATATACTAATCATAAAGATTCCTGTAGAGTCAATAACCGGAAGATCATTTGAATACTAAAACCATTTATAATGAGAAAGATAAAAAATCCATATAATCAACTTGAAGATTATAACTGCTTTGGTTGTTCATCAAAAAATGAATTAGGTCTACAAATGGAATTCTATGAAGATGGAGATTATATTGTAAGTAAATGGGAACCAAAAAGACATTTAGCAGGGTACGGAAATATTCTACATGGTGGAATACAGTCAACAATTTTAGATGAAATAGCAAGTTGGGTTGTATATACGAAAGTTAAAACCGCAGGAGTTACTGCAACATTAAATGTAAAATACAAAAATACGGTTTTTACAGACAAGGGTGAGTTAACAGTTCGCGCCAAATTAATAAATAAAGACAGAAAATTTGCTTTAATACGAGCAGAAATATTGAACTCAGTAGGTGTTGTATGTTCCGTAGCCGAAGTCAAGTATTTTATTTTTCCACAGGAAATGGCAAAACAAAGATTTCACTATCCTGGAGCAGACGCGTTTTTTGAATAAAAACAAGTATAAGTTTTATAATACTCAGGAATTCTTTTTAGGATTCCTTTTTTTATTGAAATAAGAAAACTTCGATGTACATTTGATCCCTTCTAAAAAGGTGTTTAAATGCAAAAAAGAATCCTGCTGGTATTACTTGTAATTATTTCCTTCAATGGCTTGTCGCAGGATAATTTATCAGCTAAATTTTTCGGTTTTAGCTTTCATCCGGATGGTGATTTAAATGCTGAAAACATGCCAACCAAATTAGACAAAAATGGTGTTGTAGTTATAAATTTGGGAATGATTTTTGGATACGAATCGTTTTTTCATAAGGATAGGCTTTCTTATAAAATCGGAACAGCATTTTATTCCGATTGTGGAGGTCTTTTTTCTGGCTTATTTCATGTTGGACTAAGAGGAGTTATTTTACAAAGAAAGAGATTCTCAATTAGCGGGGGGGTTGGACCAACATTTATTTACCGAAGAAGTTGGTATTCAAAATTTGACGAATATGTTAATTCAGGTTTTTATAATGGCAATGAAACAGATTTTTGGCAATATAAATTTTTATGGTACGGTGGTGAGTTTGAATTTAATTATAAGTTGAATAATTCACTGGATTTATCCACAACTTTTATTCCTGGTTATCCAAAACTCTTAGAACTTTCCTTTGGGGTAAGGTATCGATTTAAAACTAAATCAGAATCTGATTATATAAAGTCTAAGTAGCGATCAAGGGCGTCTGTAAAACCACTTTCCTGATTGCTTTTACAAACAGGGAATCTTTCTTTTAAGTCTGCAGGTGAATTATTTACTACGAATTTTCTTGCTGTATATTCAAGCATATCAATATCGTTATAATCATTTCCCACACTAATCGTATTTTCAGGATTAATTTGTAGTTCATTACATAGCCAATCTATTCCATAAGCTTTTGAAACTATTTTTGGAAAGATTTCCATCCAAATTGAATCTCCATCTAAAGGCGAAGTAGTTCTAATAATTTTAATATCCTTAAATTTTTGTTGAATATTCTCAAAAAGATCTAAGTTGTTAGGGAATACTGCAATAATCTGACAAGCATGATCGTATTTTTCGGTTTCAGGATTTAGTTCAAAAGCAAAATCTTTATAAACTTGAATTCGCCGCTCAAAATCCGGATTGTGGTTTTCTGATCTATGAAATACAAACCTGTGATTTTCAGGAATCATTTCGTGAATCATAAAATCAACTTGATGTTCGATAAGGATTTTTGAGATTTGTTTTACTTCAAAATCAGGTAAATATTGCGAGTGCATTAAGGTTTGTTTTTTCCAATTATAAACACCTGCTCCAGACGAGAAAATCAGATAATCAATCGGAAAATTATCTTTTAATACTTTTTTCAGAGAAAAGAAATTACGACCTGTAGCAATAACTCTGGTAATATTATTTTCACCAAGCCAAAACAAGGATTTCATATCAACTAAGCTTACCTCTCTATTGTTGTTTAATAAAGTTCCGTCGAGATCGGTAATTGTCATTTTTATATTCTGATCAGTCATCTTCAATTTTCTGTATTAAAAATCTATTGCTGTTGTATTAAAAAATGTTTTTGCATCGGGTCGATATGTCATTAATGAATCAAATTTCCATTGCCAGTTTTTGGAATAATTACCTTCAGGTAAATCAAGATGCAATAAAGGATTAATACCAACCAAATTATTCTCGCTGTCGTAAATCTCTTCCTCGAAGTCAGTTATAAGGCATGATTTTTCTTGAGGGAGCATATTTATATGTGATAACTGAATTTGCTTTTCTATCATTTTAAGTTCCTGATCAGAATAAAGATTATACTTTTTCAAGTAATCAACAAGAATAATATGTAATTGACATAAAATATTCAATGAGATTATAAAATCAGTATTTTCAGGAATTTTATATTTGAACGATTCAATTGTTGAGATAAGAGCTTTTTGTTTTCTGTGATTGTAAAAGAAATCAATTAATCCTCCAGTAATATCATCAATTTGAAAAGTAATATTTGGGAATTTTTTTGCTTTTTGTTGTATTTGTTTTGGGTGATAAATGTCGATTAAAACAACTTCTTTAAAACTTCCGCTAAGCTCTTTTAAAGGCAGGTCAAGTAACCAACCGCTTCCTAATACTACAACTTTATTTTTCTTTTTTGTTTTTGATGATTTTAGAATAAAATCTTTAACTTCTTTAATATGGATATCCCAGTTTTGTTTTTCTCGGATATATCGTCGCATAATACCTGCCTGATCAGAAATAAACTGCATTCTTTGTAGTTTAATTCTTTCGGAGACTTTTCTTTTTAGCGAAATCAAATTCATTTATAAACAAGTAAGTAAATTGGATGTTATAATCAGGTGTAATTTATAAAATATTACTTTTGTTACCTTAAAACTTTTTATCTAAATCTAAAGTAAATGAAGAATCCTTTTTTTAATGAGCTAAATCAAACAATAGATTTTAAAAGTATTGTTGCAAAGCATGTGAAAGATGCAACTACAAAATCTATAAAAGATGCTAAAGAAAGTTTAAATAAAATTTTTGAAGTTGATCCGGAAGAAAGAAGTTTCGAAAATACAATGCGAGCTTCAGATAATTTATATAATGAATTAATGAAAGTAAATGAAAGTATTTCATTACTTGCTTATGTTCATCCTAACGATGAAATAAGGAATGAATGTTTAGCAAGCATATCTGAGTTTGGTAAATTCTTTAATGAGATTGCTTTAAATGAAGAATTATATAAGGCAGTTAAGAAATACTCTAAAACTAAAGAAGCTTCCAAACTGGAAGTAGCCGAAAAGAAATATTTGAAAGAAACGGTTGAGGAATTTGAGCGAAACGGATTTTCATTACCAAAAGAAAAAAGAGGTCAATTAAAAGTTATTCAGGATAAATTATCTGATTTTGGAATTCAGTTCGATTCCAACATAAGTACTTATGAGGATTTCTTAATTGCAACAGAGGAAGAAATGGATGGTTTGCCTGATGATTTTAAGAATGCGCATCGACAGGATGACGGAACTTATAAAATAGGATTGGAATATCCTTCATATGTACCTTTTATGAAGTATTCAAAGTCAGATAAAGCAAGAAAAGAAATAATGTTTAAATATAAGAATACTGCTGCTGATAAAAATTTAGATATTCTAAAAGAAATCTTTATTGAAAGAGAGAAAGTCGCTAAACTTTTAGGTTATAGTACATTTGCTGAATATAGAACTGAAGACCGAATGGCTAAAAATCCACAAAACATATGGGATTTTGAGAATAAGTTAAAGGGGAAAGTTCGTATTAAAGCAGAACAGGATTATGAAGAGCTCCTTCAGGTCAAACGAAAATATACAGGAGATGAGAATCCGAAATCAATCGAATCTTGGGAAGCATCATTTTACAATAATATTTTATTAGAAGAAAAATATGAGTTAGATAATCAGAAACTGAAGGAATACTTTGAAGTGGGTCAGGTGATTGATGGTTTATTTCAAATTGCACAGCATTTGTATGGAGTAAAATTCGAAGAAAAGAAAGATCCGTCGGTTTGGTGTGAAGATGTTAGATTTTATGAAGTAAAAGAAAATAATCAACTTATTGCTCGTTTTTATCTTGATTTATACCCAAGAAAAAATAAATATAACCATGCTGCCATGTTTGGAATGATTCCTGGTAAAAAATCAGGAAATGTTTATCAGATTCCAACTGCAAGCCTTGTTTGTAATTTTCCAAAAGCAACCGATGATACTCCTGCATTAATGTTACATAATGATGTGGAAACATTTTTCCATGAGTTTGGGCATTTAATGCATGATTTGTTAACGAAGGCTGAATTAGCGTCCCAGGCAGGTACAAATGTAGCCAGAGATTTTGTTGAAATGCCATCGCAGATTTTTGAGAACTGGGCTTGGAACTACGAAGCATTATCATTATTTGCAAAGCATTATAAAACAGGAGAAACCCTTCCCAAAGAACTTCATGAGAAGATGCTTGCTGCTAAAAACGTAGGTTCAGGATTACATGTGCTACAACAGGTATTTTATGGCATATTAGATATGACATTTCATGATAAATTCAATCCAAATGGACCAAAAAGCACAACAGAATTAGTGAAAGAACTTCAACATGAAATTACATTATATAAATTTCAGGAAGGCACTCATTTTGAAGCCGGATTTGGTCATTTAAATGGTTACGCTGCAGGTTACTACAGTTATTTATGGGCTCTGGTTTTTGCCGACGATATGTTCTCCGTTTTTAAGGAAAAAGGAGTAATGAATCAGGAAACGGGAATGAAATTGAGAAATACAGTTCTTGAGCGAGGCTCTACTCACGAGGAGATGGAAATTGTAAAAGAATTTCTGGGCAGAGAACCAAACGAAGAAGCATTCTTGAAATCAATAGGATTATAAAAGGATTAAAAAAGAATAAAGGATTGATTTATCTGAAATAATGTCGTATGTTTGCGACATAAAACACACCGCTTATGACATATAAAAAAACGGAACTATTTGATGAAGAATTACAGCGACTTGCACAAATTGCTAAAGTAATGAGTCATCCTGCACGTCTGGCAATATTGCGTTACTTAGCTAAATGTAAAACATGTATTTCTGGAGATATAAGTAATGAAATCCCATTAAGCCGTACAACTGTATCCCAGCATTTACAAGAGCTGAAAAAGGTTGGGCTAATTATTGGTGAAATAGATGGGTTGAAAATGAATTACTGTCTTTGTAATTCATGTATTGATGTAATCAAAAATAATTTTGAATCTTTTTTTAATGAACTCGTTGAGGGATCTGAAATAAACTGTAAAATGTAATGAAAGTATTAATATTATGTACAGGTAATTCGTGTCGAAGTCAAATGGCTCATGGCTTTTTGCAGTCGTATAATAAAGAACTTATAGTTCGATCTGCAGGGACTGAAGCATCAGGGGAATTGAATGAAAAAGCAGTAACTGTTATGAATGAGATTGGAATTGATATAAGCCATCATATTTCCGATTCTATTGATATGTATTTAAATGAAGAGTGGGATTTTGTTATAACTGTTTGTGGTGGTGCAAACGAAACTTGTCCGGCATTTATGGGTAAAGTTAAAAATCGTTTGCATATAGGTTTTGATGATCCTTCGCATGCAATTGGTTCAGATGAATTTATATGGAGTGAGTTTCGCAGAGTGCGCGATGAAATTAAATTGGAGTTTTTAAAATTTTATAACGAAAAAATAGGAAATCATGAAGGTTAAAAAGAACATAAAAGATATTGTAAAAGAAAAGTACGGAAGAATAGCAAGTCAATCTAAACAGCAAAATGAAACTTCCTGTTGCGGAAGTACAGGATGTTGTGGCGAAGTTGACTATACAGTATTTAGCGAAGATTATTCAAATTTGCAAGGATATAATCAAAATGCCGATTTAGGTTTGGGTTGTGGTTTGCCAACAGAATTTGCAAAAATTAAACAAGGAGATACTGTCTTGGATTTAGGATCTGGCGCAGGTAATGATTGTTTTGTAGCGAGAGCAATTGCGGGTGATCAAGGAAAAGTAATTGGCATTGACTTTTCTGATGAAATGTTAGAAAAAGCTAAGGAGAACGTACAAAAACTTGGTTATAAAAATGTTGAATTTATAAAAGGTGATATTGAAGATATGCCTGTTGAATCAAATTCTGTTGATGTAATTGTTAGTAATTGTGTATTAAATTTAGTTCCCGATAAACAAAAAGCATTTTCAGAAATTTATAGAGTTTTAAAAAATGATGCTCATTTTTCTGTTTCAGATGTTGTATTATTGGGAGAGTTGCCTGACAAGCTAAAAGAAAGTGCCGAAATGTATGCTGGATGTGTTTCTGGAGCGATTCAAAAAGATGAGTATATTCAAATAATTAAAGATTCAGGATTTAAAAATATAGAAATTCAAAAAGAAAAGAAGATTGAAATCCCTGATGATATTTTATTAAATTTTATAAGTAGAAATGAATTACAAGAATTTAAAAATAGCAATATTGGTGTTTTTAGTATTAATGTATTTGCAAGAAAATAAAAACAAAAAATAGTATTTAGCCATGTCAGAAAAAAAGAAAATAGGATTTTTTGAAAAATATCTTACCCTTTGGGTAGCTTTATGCATAGCAGGCGGCATTGCAATTGGACATTTTACAGGTGACAGCATGCAATTCTTAAGTCAAATGGAAGTATTTAAGGTTAATATTCCAGTTGCAATATTAATTTGGCTTATGATTTATCCAATGATGTTGCAGGTTGATTTTTCAAGCATAAGGAATGTTGGTAAAAAACCTAAAGGATTAATCCTGACATTAATTGTCAATTGGTTAATTAAACCTTTTACAATGGCCTTTTTTGCCTGGATCTTTTTTTCTAAACTTTATGGTGCATTTATAGAGCCAGAGATAGCTGGAGAATACATAGCAGGAGCAATATTGTTAGGAGCGGCACCATGTACAGCAATGGTTTTTGTTTGGTCTTATTTAACAAATGGCGACCCAAATTATACATTATTGCAAGTTTCTGTTAACGATCTTATCATTTTAGTAGCCTTTGTACCAATTGTTGGGTTGCTACTTGGTATTACAAATATTAAGATACCTTACGAAACTTTAGTTGCAAGTATTATTATTTTTGTTGTAATTCCTTTATTAGCAGGATATATTACACATAAAATATTAGTTCGATTAAAAGGTAAGAATTGGTTTGAAAAGGAGTTTCTTCCCAAACTGAAACCGATTTCAATTTTAGCATTATTGGTTACTTTAGTACTGCTTTTTGCATTTCAAGGCATTAATATACTGAATAATCCATTTATTATTTTTCTTATTGCAGTACCACTAATTATTCAAACTTATTTTATATTTTTTATTACATGGTTTAGTGGTAAAAAACTAAAATTACATCATAATATTAATTCGCCAGCAGCAATGATAGGTGCAAGTAACTTTTTTGAATTGGCGGTTGCAGTTGCAATTGCATTGTTTGGCCTGCAATCACCTGCAGCTTTAGTAACTGTTGTAGGCGTATTAGTTGAAGTGCCTGTAATGCTTTCACTGGTGGCTCTTGCTAATAAATGGAAGTATTAATTGCTGTAAAAAAGTTAATTTATAATTAATAAGAAATATTGATAAATAGAATAGTTGATTGTTGATATATCTTATGATATAAATTTAATAGGTGTAAGTTGTATTAGCCATTTCCGATACTTTCGAATGAAATTTAAGCCCATGCTTTAATGCATTTTCTATGCTGAAATCATATTTTAATCGGCTGTTTTCAATAAAAAACTGAATTACAGCTCCTTTTTCTATTGCTGTCATACTATCACTAATAATTAAACAATGCACACCTGTTTTTTTATGTACTTTGTGAATATGTGAGGAATTAAAAGATGTTATAAAAATAACATGGCAATCACTAATATTATCATAATTATTAAATGATTTTACAATAATATTTTGAGTAACATTTTTTTTATCTTTTGTAATTGCAGTTAATTCATTAAATAAATCTTTGGAACCAAGCACACCAATAATAAAATCTCCTGATTTCTCTGTTTGAGGCCAGTCAAAAAATTTGGTAAAATTATAAATCATACCTGCCTCTGCTTCATGTACCGACGATTGTGCCAGAATACTAAAGTTAATTGAAAAAAAAGTTAATAATAGAAGTGTAAACTGTTTCATGTTCCTTTTTTAATCAGTACAAAGATTTAAAGTATTTGTTTATTTACAAATTAACTGCGGGTGATATGCATCACTTTTTTAAAAAGGTTGGTTATAAATGTAATCTTTAATTTATAAAATTACCTTTTTTGTTTAAAAAAATCAATAAGCAAATTACCACATTCATCTTCAAGTATTCCTGAAATCACCTTTGTTTTTGGATGTAAAATTTTTGAGTTAATAGAGCTATAACCTCTTTTTTGATCTGAGGCTCCATAAACAATTTCAGAAATTTGTGTCCAGAATGAGGCTCCTCCACACATAATACAAGGTTCCAGAGTAACGTAGAGTGTACAGTCATTCAGATACTTACCTCCCAGAAAATTTGCAGCAGCGGTAAATGCCTGCATTTCTGCATGAGCTGTTGCATCATTTAAGGTTTCACTTAAATTATGAGCTCGGCCAATTATTTGATTGTTATTAACTACAACAGCACCAATTGGAACTTCATTTTTATCAAGAGCTTTCTTTGCCTCTTTTAAGGCTTCTTTCATAAAATATTCATGGGAGAATATATCCATAACCTATTACCAATTTATGCTTTCAAAGATAATATTAAATAAAGTTTTTAAATACTGATTATTTTTAAAAAGATAACAGTTTTATAAAAAGGAAATAAAGTCCTATTTTCGCAGTTCAAACAAATAAATTTTTCAGACAAGATAATAATTTAATATTATGTACAGAACTCATACTTGCGGTGAATTAAGAATTGAAAATGTAGGGCAGAAAGTTACTCTTAGTGGATGGATTCAGACCATAAGAAATCTTGGAGGAATGACATTTATTGCATTACGCGATAGATATGGAATAACTCAATTCGTGTTTGATGAAAATACACCGGATCAAATAAAAAATCAGTTAGAAGAATTAGGAAGAGAATTTGTTTTAAAAATTACAGGTAAAGTAGTTGAACGAAGCAGTAAAAATCCTAAAATGCCAACAGGCGATATAGAAATTATTGCAGAAGAAATAACTATTTTAAGCAAATCTGAAATACCTCCTTTTACAATTGAGGATGAAACTGATGGTGGCGACGAAATAAGGATGAAATATCGATATCTTGATTTAAGAAGAAATCCTGTAAGGGAAAATCTTGAATTAAGACACAGAATGGGACAGGAAATCAGAAAATATCTTGATGGTGAGAAATTTATGGAGATTGAAACTCCTTATTTGATTAAATCTACACCCGAAGGAGCAAGAGATTTTATTGTTCCATCAAGAATGAATCCAGGAGAATTTTATGCACTACCGCAGTCACCACAAACATTCAAGCAATTATTAATGATTTCAGGATTTGACAAGTATTTTCAGATAGTAAAATGCTTTCGTGATGAGGATCTTAGAGCAGATCGTCAACCTGAATTTACTCAGATTGATTGTGAAATGTCGTTTGTAGATCAAGAAGATATTTTAAATACTTTCGAAGGGCTTGCGAAATATTTATTCTTAGAAGTAAAAGGACAAAAATTTGAAGAAGCATTTCCACGTATTACTTACGAAGATGCAATGAAATATTATGGATCTGACAAACCTGATTTAAGATTCGGAATGAAATTTTCTGAAATAACTGAAATTGTTCAGGGAAAAGGATTCGTTGTTTTTGATAGCGTTGAATATGTTGGAGGTGTTGTTGCAAAAGGATGTTCCGAATATTCACGAAAACAACTTGATGCATTAACCGCTTTTGTTCAAAGACCACAGGTTGGAGCAAAGGGCTTGGTTTATGTTAAATGTAATACCGACGGAACATATAAATCTTCTGTAGATAAATTTTATTCACAAGATGATTTAAAGAACTGGGCAGATTCAATGCAAGCTGAACCAGGCGATTTATTGTTAGTACTTGCCGGTAATAAAGATAAAACACTTAATACTCTTAATGTTTTACGTCTTGAAATGGGTGATAGACTTGATTTGAGAGACAAAAATAAATTTGCTCCTTGTTGGGTTGTTGATTTTCCACTTTTGGAATGGAATGAAGAAGAAAATAGGTTTTTTGCAAAGCATCATCCTTTTACTTCTCCAAAAGAAGAAGATTTAAGTTTGTTTGATTCAGATCCTGGTAAAATGAGAGCAAATGCGTATGATTTTGTAATCAATGGTGTTGAAATAGGAGGTGGATCGATTAGAATTTTTAATGCAGAATTACAACAGAAGATGTTTAAAGCATTGGGTATCTCTGAAAAAGAGGCAGAGGAAAAATTCGGTTTCTTATTAGATGCTTTCCGATTTGGAGCACCACCGCATGGTGGAATTGCTTTCGGATTTGATCGTTGGTGTTCAGTATTTGGAGGATCAGAATCAATTAGAGATTATATTGCTTTTCCAAAAAATAACTCCGGTCGCGATGTTATGATAGATTCACCATCAGAAGTTGATGAAAAACAATTAAAGGAACTAACATTGAAAATAGTTAAATAAAAAAGAGCTCTGTAAAGAGCTCTTTTTTATTTATCCTGAATATGATTAGATTTTTGTGTCTGTAGTAAACTTAAACCTGTCTGCTACTTCCCATTGATTAGCACTATTGTTCCAAATATATTCTGTTTTTTCTATCATATAACCGTTTTCATTATACATAGACTCATTTCTGCTAAATTTACGCCATTCTTCCTTCCTGTTATCAAATCTTAATTCCTGATAATCAAGTTGATTTCCTTTTTTATCATATGTTATTTCCATCTTTAAACCTTCAATCCACTTCCTTAGGCCTTGATTCCAAGTATATCTTGTTTCCATCGTCTTGTAACCTCTAATATTATACTGAAGTTTATACATTCCTTCTTCTTTCCATTGTTCATCTATCCAAGTTTCTGATACCACTGTTGTTGGTGGAGAAAATGTGGATGAAAATTCCATGTTGAATTTTTTGTGATTATCCCAGTTTTGTGTGATACCATTAAACAAGCTAACAGTAATTGCATTCTCCATACCTTTTTCATTATATTTTATCAGGTATTTCATTATATTATACCATTCGTTTGTAGGTTTCTTCCATTCTTGAAAAAGTATTTCTTCTTTTTGCCTGTTTTTATAAGTAATTGTTTTTAAATTGGCATTTACCCAATTTTTATAACCACTATTCCATTCCTGAGCAATTTCTTCAATTGGGTTTCCTCTCTCATCATAAGAGTAATTTACTCTCAAATAGTTTGCCCAGCTTTTATCGTTAACATTCCAGCTTTGAACAAAGTTTTCTGTTGGCAGATTGGCTTCATTAAATCTTCGTATCTCTCTTTGGAAAAATACCCAAGTGTTACTTTCAGGTTGAAATTGGAAAGTGTACAATGTATCTGCATCTGACCAGTTAATTTTTGTTTGATTTTCATCAATAATTTCTGATTTTGGCTGTGCATATACGTTTATTACCATGAATGCTGATAACGCTATTCCGATCATTAATTTTTTTATTGTTTTCATAACTTTATTTTTTTAGAATCTATTTTTAATTCTGGTTTCTAATCTTAAGATGAAGAAATAAAAAAATACCCTATGAAAATGATATAAGATGCATGTATTCAGCGAGATAGAAATTCTGTTTTTTACAAATAGACCTTTTCCCCCATGTTAAATATCAAATTAATTACCAGTATTAATCTGATTAATACTGCATTTATATTACAAAATCTGATGGATCGGGTATTAGGCTCAGCCTTACAAGACAAATTATGTACTTGCATAAAGGAAATGTATCAGTTACTTCAGTGCCAAATGAATTTACTGTTTTTACTTTATTTTTTTAAAAGGAAATGTTTAAACTGATTAATAGTTTAAAACTTTAACAATTTTTGTTCAAAACTTCGCTTCTTTTTTATCGAAATATTAATTATTCTGTTGCTACTTTACTTCAAATTAAAAACCTCAATTAGATTATGCTAACAGTTGATCAATTCGACAATAAGTACATGGTTTCATTTAGTAATGTTACTAAGCTTAATATTTTAAATTCAAGTGAAATAGAGTCTGAACTTTCTTCTCTAGTAAGTAAAGCTGATTCAAATTTAACCTTAAATTTTTCAGGAATAAGATTTATCGATAGCTCAGGATTTGAGACATTGTTAAAAGTATATAAAACATCAAAGTTGAATAATTCCAATGTTAACTTAATTAATCTTTCAGATGAGTTAATGGAATTAATACAATTAGTTGAATTAGATCGTGTTTTTGAGATAAATTAGTTTGTTTCAATTGACACTTTAATCAATCCCCTTTCCGATTAATGTTGCAGAAGTACAGTCAGTTACTTTTACAAAAACATAATCTCCTATTTTAAAGTCTTGTTTTGGGAAAACAACAACTTTGTTTTGTGAATTTCTTCCGAACAATTGATCTTTAGATTTTTTGGAAGTGCCTTCTACAAGGACTTCAAAAACTTTACCTAAATCTGCTTTTTTGCTTTTTTCAGATAAGCTTCCTTGTAATTCTATTATTTCAGACAATCTTTTTGATTTTATTTCTTCTGTAACGTCATCTTTTAAATGTCTGGATGCATATGTTTTTGGTCTTTCAGAATATTTAAACATAAATGCATAATCATAATTAACAAAAGTCATTAAGCTAAGTGTATCCTTATGGTTTTCTTCAGTTTCACCTGAGAAACCTGTCATAATATCTGTTGAAACAGCACAGTCTGGTAAAATTTTCCGGATGGCATTAATTCTGTCAATATACCATTCTCGAGAATATCCACGTTTCATCTTTTCAAGAATTTCTGTGCTTCCCGATTGAGCAGGCAGATGTACATGATTACAAATGTTGGTATACATTGCCATAGTAAACAAAACTTCATCTGACATATCCTTGGGGTGCGATGTTGAAAACCGTATTCTTAGTGAAGGACTAATTTTTGCAACCTTTTCAAGTAACTGAGCAAACTTTACTGTTTCACCTTGCTTGCCGGCCGGCTGGTTTTTATTCTCAGATTCCCAGTTATACGAATCAACATTCTGACCTAATAAAGTTATTTCCTTATAACCCTTTTGAAAGAGATCTTCGGCTTCTGCAATAATTGATTGAGGGTTTCTGCTTCTTTCACCACCACGAACATAAGGAACAATACAATATGAGCACATATTATTACAACCGCGCATTATTGAGATGAATGCAGAAATACCGTTTTTATCCAGTCTTACCGGGCTAATATCTGCATAAGTCTCTTCTTTCGAAAGGATTACATTTATTGCTTTTTGTCCTGATTCAACGGTTTCCAATAATTCAGGGAGACTTCTGTATGCATCTGGACCAACCACCAAGTCAATAATTTTCTTTTCTTCAATTAGTTTTTCTTTTAATCTTTCTGCCATGCATCCGATTACACCTACAGTAAGTTCAGGTTTTTTCTTTTTAATTTGCTTAAAAACATCTAAACGACCCCAAACTCTTTGTTCTGCATTTTCTCTAATAGAACAAGTATTAACGAGTATAATATCAGCTTCATTAATGTCTTCAGTTATAACATAGCCGCTGTCTCTCATCACAGATGCAACAATTTCACTGTCTGCAACATTCATTTGACATCCGTAAGTTTCAAGATATAATTTTTGAGATAACTCCAGTTTTGTATTGTCCATTTTGAAAATCTTTATTTAAAAATCTTCTGCAAATTTATTAAAAATATAAAGTGAAAATCAGAATATCTTTATTTGTTATAAAAAAGACTTAAATGTCCGAAATTATTTTCCTGCTATCGTATTGAGTTATATTTCTAAATTTTAGTAATTTTACTGCTACTTAAATATTAGATTAATAATAAATAAAAATAGTTATTATGTCAGGTCACAGTAAATGGTCCAAAATAAAAAGAGCAAAAGGGTCGAACGATGCAAAACGTTCCAAAATGTTCTCAAAGATTGTAAAAGAAATTTCAATTGCAGTTAAAGAAAGTGGTCCTGACCCGGAAGCTAACCCACGATTACGTCTTGCAATGAATAATGCCAAAGGTGTAAATATGCCTAAGGATAATGTAGAGAGAGCAATTAATAAGGCTGGTAAAGATGGAGATAACTACGAAGAAATGTCTTTTGAAGGTTATGCACCAAATGGAATAGCTGTATTTGTTGATTGTTTAACTGACAATAAGAATAGAGTAGTTAGTAATGTTAGAGCAATTTTCACAAAATATAATGGTAGTTTAGGAACAAATGGTTCTCTGTCATTTCTTTTTGATACAAGAGGAATTTTCACATTTCCGGTTTCAGAAGGAATGGATATGGACGAATTTGAATTGGAAATGATTGATGCAGGTGCAGAAAATATAGAAATTGAAGAAGGATTAATAACAGTTACTACTGCTAAAGAAGACTTTGGAAGTGTACAGAAAAAACTTGATTCTTTAAGTATTGAGATTGAAAACGCAGGCTTACAACGAATCCCAAATGACACAAAAGAGTTGGACGTAGAATCTGCACTTAAAGTGTTAAAAATGATTGATGCATTTGAAGATGATGACGATGTGCAAAATGTATATCACAGTCTTGAGCTAACAGATGAAATTGCAGAAGCAATGGAATAAAATAAAATATAAATAAATATTAAACGGTTATTTCTTTTAAGATTTAACCGTTTTTATTTTTATCCCAAAAACTATTCAAAATATTGTATTTTTAGATTCTCCTAAAAAAGATAGAAGATGGATAAAAAATACATACTTTCATTAGATCAGGGCACTTCCAGTTCAAGGTCCTTATTGTTTAATAAAGAAGGGAATGTGGTTGACTCGGCACAAACAGAGTTTAACCAATTTTATCCAAAAGCAGGGTGGGTGGAACATGATCCAATAGAAATATGGAATTCTCAAATCAAAACAGCAAAAGAACTAATAAATAAACAGAATATTGATCCCTCAGAAATTGGAGCTATTGGAATAGCAAATCAGAGAGAAACAATTATCTTGTGGGATAAAAACACTGGAGAACCAGTATACAGAGCAATAGTCTGGCAAGATAAACGAACAGCAGATCTATGTAAAAAATTATCAAAGGAAGGTTGGAGTGAGTATGTTAAGAAAAATACAGGTTTAGTAATTGATTCATATTTTTCTGCAACAAAGATTCACTGGATATTAAATATTGTTCCAGGGATAAAGGAAAGAGCCATAAAAGGAGAAATCTTGGCAGGAACAATCGATACTTGGCTTACATGGAAACTTACAGCAGGTAAGTTGCACATAACCGATTACTCAAATGCTTCACGAACAATGCTATTTAATATTAATAGTTTGGAGTGGGATGAAGATTTGCTTGAACTATTCGGAGTTCCAAAACAAATATTACCGGAAGTAAGAATGTCTTCAGAGATTTACGGATATACTGATAAAACAATTTTTGGAAAAGAAATTCCAATAGCAGGTATCGCTGGTGATCAGCAAGCTGCATTGTTCGGACAGGCATGTGTTTCTGATGGTATGGCAAAAAATACATATGGAACAGGTTGTTTTATGTTAATGAATACTGGTAATAAACCAGTAGAATCAGAGTCTGGGTTGTTAACAACGATAGCCTATGGTTTAAATGGAGAAATTAAATACGCCCTTGAAGGAAGTGTTTTTATAGCAGGAGCAGCAATAAAATGGCTCAGAGATGCTTTAAAAATAATAAATAATGCTGCAGAAACTGAAAAAATTGCCTTTGAAACGGATGATACCGAAGAAGTTTATGTAGTACCAGCTTTTTCAGGATTAGGAGCACCATATTGGGATATGTTTGCGCGTGGTGCAATATTAGGTTTAACGCAAGGAGTTACAGATAAACATATTGTACGTTCAACCTTAGAATCATTGGCATATCAAACTATGGATGTATTAAAAGCAATGGAAAAAGATTCGGGTATTAAACTTAAAAGCCTTAATGTTGATGGTGGTGCATGTGCAAATAATTTTCTAATGCAATTCCAGGCTGATATGCTAAATGTTGACGTAATTAGACCGTCAAATGTAGAAACCACGGCTTTGGGTGTTGCAATGCTCGCTGGTCTTGCAGTAGAATTCTGGACAATAGATGAAATTCTTGAGCAGCGTGAAATAGATCGAACCTTTTTGCCGTTAATGAATAATAATAAAAGAGAAAAGTTATATAATGGATGGAAAAAAGCAGTTGAAAAAGCGATGAACTGGCAACAATAAAATTAAAAGGAACAACTTTTGTATATTAAAAAATTATGAAAAAAAATAAAATAATAAATATTGCAGGATTATTAGTGTTACTTATTGTTTTAAGTAGTTGTAATGCATACAAATCTGTCAATATTGGAGATGTGAGCAATGTGAATTTTAAAGGAATGGTCGATAACAAAATTAGTCTTGAGTTATCAGTTCCGGTTACAAATCCAAATGGGTATAAAATTAAAATAAAGGAAATGGATTTGGATGTTACCATAAACGGGAAATATCTGGGTAAAATGAAGAACACAAAAGAGATTGTTATTCCTTCAAAATCAGATGAAGTTCAGATTTTTCCTGTGGATATACATGTTTCAAATTTATTAACCAGTATGTCATCGCTTTATAAAATGAGAAAATCAAAGAGTTTTGAAATGCAGATTGAAGGAAAAATTAAAGTAAAAGCATTTTTAAGTGGTAAAACAATAGAAGTGTCAGAAAAACAAAACGTTAGTCTTTAGTTGTTAGGCTTGCATTAATTCATTTAGCTTAAAGATATCTAAGAAAATTTGTTTAATTTTGCATAGTCAATAAAGGAATTGTATGGGCTTTTTTAAGAAAATATTTACAGTAGTATTAGTTTTAATTTTAGTACAAAGTGTTTTTGGACAATCCTTTTCCAAATCTTCAGACACTGAAGATATTTTCATTAAAATTCAGAAAAAACAAATAAATCAGGGCGATGTTTTGATTTTTCAAGATATGAGAATAAATGATCTCATATATAATCATGTAGAACAAAACAAACGCGAAGAAGGAGTGCCCGGATTCAGAATACGAATCTTTTCGGATTTAGGTAGTTTAGCCAGAGATGATTCTCAGGATGCTCGAGCAAAATTTGTAGGTTTATTTCCCGAAATACCACCTCATAGAGAATACGTAAGTCCATACTATCGTGTTGTCGTTGGAGATTATAGAACAAGGATCGATGCCTTAAAAGATTTTAAGAGAGTAAAGAGATATTTTCCATCAGCATTTATTATCCCCGATAATATAAATTATCCGAATCTGGAAGAATAAGTTTATGTTAGAAAAAAAGGATTACAGAAAAATGAAAAACGCTCCTTTACTAAAAAGAGCTAATGTATTCCTAAAGCAGACTGAAAAATCATACCAACTTAAAAGGAGTATTAAAGATACCTGTTATTGTTTCAGGATCTTTTTCTTTGTTTTATTTTCAAACAAAGGCTCAATACATATGTTTAATATATTAGCGAATACATTTTAACTTCAAATAGAATGAGTGATAAGATTACACATGAATGTGGGATAGCATTAATACGCTTATTGAAACCATTGGAATACTACCAGGCTAAATATGGCTCATGGATGTATGGTTTACATAAGTTATACTTATTAATGGAGAAGCAGCATAATCGTGGCCAGGATGGCGCTGGTCTTGCAACTTTAAAATTTGATCTTGAACCTGGTAAAAAATATATTCATCGATTTAGATCTAATGGAGAATCACCAATAAAAGAAGTTTTTGCTGAGGTAAATAGTTTTCATAATGCAATTGTTGAGAAAAATCCTGGTTTATTGAATGATACATCTTGGGCAAAAGAAAATCTTCCTTCTGCAGCAGATATTTATTTAGGTCATTTACGTTATGGAACTTTTGGCGGAGACGATATTGAATTTGTACAGCCTTTAATGCGTGAAAATAACTGGAAATCAAGGAATTTGATGTTAGCCGGGAATTTTAACATGACCAATGTTGATGAACTTTTTAAAGTTTTAATTGATTTAGGACAAAATCCGAAGGAATATTCAGATACAGTAACGGTTCTTGAAAAAGTGGGGCATTTTCTTGATGAAGAAAATCAGTTGCTTTTCAGACAAAATAAAAATGATGGATTTACAAATAAAGAAATTTCTGCGATAATTGCTAAGGACCTTGATATTAAGAAAATTTTGCAAGAAGCAAGCAAGGATTGGGATGGAGGTTATGCTATTGCAGGTGTTTTAGGTCATGGTGATGCTTTTGTTATGCGTGATCCTCACGGAATTCGCCCTGCTTATTATTATCAAGACGATGAAATTGTAGTTGTGGCTTCAGAACGCCCTGTTATACAAACAGTAATGAATCTGGAGGCTGAGAAAGTTAAAGAAATTAATCCAGGAGAAGCTTTTATTATTAAAAAGGATGGAACCATTTCTTCTGAAGAAATAAGGGTTCCTCAAAAACGAAGTTCTTGCTCATTCGAAAGAATATATTTTTCACGAGGTAGCGATAAAGATATTTATCAGGAAAGAAAGCAGCTGGGAAGATTTCTTGTTCCTCAAATAATGAAAGCCATCGATAGTGATATTGAAAACACAGTTTTTTCTTTTATTCCTAATACTTCAGAAACAGCATTCTATGGAATGGTTGATGAATTGAAATCTCATTTGCTAAATGAGCAGAAAAAGGAGATTCTCGACTTAGGCGATAAACTAAATGAAAAGGAATATGATCGGATTATGCATAAAAAAATCCGAGTAGAAAAGATTGCAATAAAAGATATAAAACTAAGAACATTTATTGCTCAGGATAAGGGCAGAAATGACATGGTGGGTCATGTCTATGATATTACGTACGGAACGGTTCGTGAAGGTGTTGATAATCTTGTTATTATTGATGATTCTATAGTTCGTGGAACAACATTACGTGAAAGTATTTTAAAAATTGTGGATCGTTTAAAACCTAAGAAAATTGTGGTTGTGTCTTCGTCTCCACAAATCAGATATCCAGACTGTTATGGAATAGATATGGCGAAATTAGGTGATTTTGTTGCATTTCGGGCTGCAGTTGATCTTTTAAAAGAATCTGGTAGAGAAAATGTAATTAATGAGATTTATAAAAAATCAAAATCTCAGGAAAATTTGCCTAAGGAACAAATTGTAAATTATGTAAAAGAAATTTATAAGCCATTTACTCCTGAAGAAATTTCAGCTAAGATTTCAGATTTATTAAAATCAAAAGAGGTAAGTGCAGATGTGGAAATTGTTTTTCAAACAATTGAAAATCTACATGCAGCATGTCCTAATGATACTGGAGATTGGTATTTTACTGGTAAATATCCAACTCCGGGTGGTAATAAAGTTGTAAATAAATCATTTATTAATTTTATCGAAGGGAAAAATCAAAGAGCATATTAGCAGAAGTAAAATAAAAAACCTCAGTAAAATTCTTGCTGAGGTTTTGTTTTTTGATTTATTAGGATTATTTTTTTCGCTTAAAAACTCTTAATAATCTATTTTTAATATATGTTTTAATATGTCTTTCAATTTTAGCAGGGAATATATCGTCTATGGTTATCATTATTCCTGATTCTTCAACGCCACCAAATGTTTCATTAATTGCAGTGCCAAAAAATTTCATCGATGGTGAAAGATTCATATAGGCGTTAATTAAAGGAGGAATATTTAGACCAAACTCACGTACTTTCCTTTGTAAAATCTTATAATTTTCTTTGTAGTCTTTTTCGTTGAATAAAGTCTCCATTTTAGATTTATCAATTCCTAATCCCAAGGGATCTCTTGGGATTACCATTGCTCTATCATCCTGAAATTGAGTGTTTAAAAAATACAATATTATGTTCCGTGCTTCTTTATTGAAATGCGGATACATGGTTACTTTTCCGAAATAATATTTAGTCTGTGGATTCTCAACAATAAGAGCACCAAGACCATCCCAAAGATTGTCTAATGCAAATAATGCCTTACGACCTGCTGCCGCTGATTGATACTTAGGTTGAATAAATGATCTTCCTAGTTCAATCATGTAAGGTAAATACTCTTTATTAAAATCTTCTGAGAATTCAAATAATTTAGTAGTTGCAAGATTATTTGGGTCGCTATCTTGATTACACACATGGAACCTGTAGCCTCCTGCGATTTCTTTATTTTCCGGATCCCAAGATATTAATTGTTCGTATGGCTCTTCCTGTGTGTCAAAATCATCAATATCAATTTCTTTCCCTGTTCCACCACCTGCATTTCGAAAAGTTAATTCTCTTAATCTCCCAACTTCACGCATTATATTTGGTGAGTTGTGATGATTAATTATGTATAATTCATTTCCTCCGTTATTGGTTTTTCGTAAAAATCTTTCTGGAGTTAATTCCTTTTTTAAAAGTGATTTCTCAACTGCTTCAATTACTTCTTTCATTTTCTAAATTGTAGTGGTTTGGGAACACAAATTTACAATTTTTATTTTTACTTCGTAAATGGCTCTGTATTACCTTTAGGAAGAGTGTAAATATAATCTTTAACTTTTTTAGCCCACTTTCTTGGATGCAAAGATTTGTCAAAATATGTATATGGAATTGGTTTTCCGAATGTTAAAGTTATAGTCTTACCTCGTTGTTTGAACATCTCGTCTGCTAGGTAAAACATTTCAAAATTAGCTTTAATGCCTAAGCTTGTTCTGAAATTTGCAAGATTATAAAAGAAGTTTGAATTTTCCCCATCAATATGTACCGGAACTACATTTCGTTTATGTTGAATAGCTTTTGAAATAAAGCTTTTTTTCCATTCAAGATCAAGAATTTCCCCTTTAATTTTTCGCGAACATAATCCTGCCGGAAAACTAAGTACTTGTTTGTCTGACTTATATATTTCTTCAATTCTTTTTACATACTCAACAGATTGTTTCCCATGTTTGTTAATAGGAACAAATATGTTATCGACATTATCAAAACTCATTAATAAATCGTTAACCAAAAAATGAAGTTCTGGATGAATTTGTCCGATCGTGTGTGTTAGAACGCTTCCGTCTAGTCCGCCAAGAGGGTGGTTTGCCACAAAAATATTTCGTCCTTCAGTTGGAATATTTTCTTTGCCATTTACATGTATTTTTATTTGAAAAAAATCAATTACAGCTTTTACATAATCAAGACCGTATTTATTGCCAATAATAGGAATTGCATCGTTTATTTCTTTCTGATGTACAATATGTTCGATGTATTTGAAAACAAAGCCGGGAACAAATTTTGCGACCTTAGGACTTTTTTCTTTAAAAACTTCTCTTACATTGATTTTATCCATTTGTATCACTGATTTAAGTGATAAAATTAAAACATTTATTTTTTAATAATTTATTTAATTTCTTTTTAATAAAAATAAAATTCTTTTTACTTCGAAAAATCCCTGTAATACCCTTAAAACACAGATTTTTAACAGGAATCTTTTAGAGAAAGTTTTTTTCAATCTTAAACGATCAAATGAAAGTTATTAACAAAGTGGTAAAAAATGGAGGAAAGTGGTAAATTGTGGTAAATTTTTGTATATTTTTACGTGTTAAATAGAGATTGTATATGACAACGTTTATCGGTGATTATAATTGTAAAGTAGATGAAAAAGGAAGAGTTACTTTTCCATCTATGCTTAAGAAACAGCTTGGAGTTGTTTCTGAAGGCCGATTTGTTGTTAAAAAGGACATATTTGAACATTGTTTGGTGTTGTTTTCTATTGAAGAATGGGAACGACAAAATACACTAATTCGAGATAGAATTAATCCGTATAACAAAGAGCATAACAAATTTTTAAGAAATTTTTACCGGGGATCTGCAGAAATTGTTCTGGATGGAAATAATAGAATGCTTATTCCTAAACGATTACTTGACCTTGCAAATATCTCTAAAGAGGCAATTTTAGCAGGGCAAGACGGTAAAATTGAAATATGGTCTAAAGAGCTGTACGAATCAGCTGAACAAAAGCATGATGATTTTGCTGCATTGGCAGAAAAAATTATGGGAGGGAGTTTGAATAAGGAAATTGAATAGAAATGGCGTATCATACACCAGTCTTACTCAATGAAAGTGTTGAAGGCTTGCAAATAAGGCCAGACGGAATCTACGTCGATGTAACTTTTGGAGGAGGCGGTCATTCCAGTGAAATCATTAAACATATTAAAACAGGTAAGCTTGTAGCATTTGATCAGGATGATGATGCTTTACCTAACTTAATTGATGACAAACGATTTGTTTTTGTAAATCATAATTTCAGGTTTTTAAAAAACTTTTTAAAGTACCATGGAATTGAAAAAGTAGATGGTTTGTTAGCAGATTTGGGTGTTTCTTCTCACCATTTCGATGATCCTGAACGAGGATTTTCTTTCAGGTTTGATGGCGAATTGGATATGAGAATGAATCAAAGTGCAAAAACTTCTGCTAAAGATGTAATTAATAAATACGAAGAAGCCAAACTGTCTAAAGTGTTTTGGGAGTATGGTGAATTAAAGAATAGCCGAAAGTTAGCACGAATAATTGTTGAAAATAGAAAGCAAAAAGAAATAACGACAATAAAGGAATTTACTGATATTCTGATGCCTTTTTTACCAAAACATGCTGAGCATAAGTTTTTGGCAAAAGTATTTCAGGCATTAAGAATCGAAGTAAATCGTGAAATGGAGTTTTTAAAAGAAATGTTGCTTCAAACGATTGATGTAATTAAACCGGGCGGACGATTGGTAGTAATTACATATCACTCACTCGAAGACCGTATTGTAAAAAATTTTATAAGAGATGGGAAGTTTGAGGGTGAGGCTGAAAAAGATTTTTTTGGAAATATATCTGTTCCTTTTAAAGCTGTTAACAGAAAAATTATAGTTCCAGGGGATGCTGAAATTGAAGAAAATAACAGAGCGCGAAGTGCAAAATTAAGAATAGCTGAAAGAATATGATAGGCGATAAAAAAGATAATGTTGAGTTCATAGAAGAAAAACCTGAACGTAAAGAACACAAGTTTGGTTCGATTAAGGATTTGCTCGATGGTTCTCTTATTGCCAATGATTTTATAGTAAAGCAGCTTCCCTTTATTGTGTTTCTTGTAGCGCTTGCATTTGCTTATATCGCAAATAGATATCATGCAGAGAAGGTAGTTCGTGCAAATGTTGAACTATCAAAAGAAATTAATGACTTGCGTGCAGAGGCAATCACCACGTCATCAGCGCTTATGTTTATTAGTAAGCAGTCGGAGGTTGTTAAGCTTGTTGAAAAAAGAGGATTAGGTTTGAAAGAGTCTTTTGAGCCACCAAAGAAAATTCTAATTGAAAAGTAAACTGATTTATGCCATTAAAAAAAGAAATAGTATGGAGGGTTGGCGTGATATATATATTGATGCTGGCTTTTGCTATGCTTATTATTGGCAAAATTTTGTATTTACAATTAGTAGAAGGTGGAAAATGGAAAGAACAGGCTCAAACACTTACTCTTAAAGATATTACAATTGAATCAAATCGGGGAGATATACTTGCTTCGGATGGCAGACTGCTTGCTAGTTCAGTACCATACTATGAAATAAGAATGGATATGCGTAGTACAGGAATGGATAACGCAATTTTTAATTCTGGCATTGATTCATTATCAATGAAACTTTCTGAGCTTTTTAGAGACAAATCTCAAAGTGAATATAAAAAGGAGCTTGTTAAAGCAAGAAAAAGTGGAGAGCGATTTCACTTAATAAAAAGAAGAGTTAATTATAATCAGCTTAAAAAAATTAAAACATTCCCTATTTTCAGATTAGGTCAGTATAAAGGTGGATTTATTGCACTTCAAACAAATCTAAGAATTAAGCCTCATGTTAGTCTGGCATCAAGAACAATAGGCAAAACTACTCTAGGTGAAGGTGGAAATGTTGTTGGAATTGAGGGTGCTTACGATGAAGAATTAAAAGGTGTAGATGGAGTTCGTTTAATGCAACGATTAAACGGAAATGTTTGGATGCCTGTTCATGATGGAAATGAGGTTGAACCAAGAGATGGAATGGATATCGTTACTACAATTGACGTAGATATCCAAGATGTAGCTGAGAATGCATTACGAAAACAACTCGTTCGTCAGGAGGCATTACATGGCACAGCTGTGCTTATGGAAGTTTCCACCGGGGAAATTAAAGCAATTGTAAATCTGGAAAGAAATAGTAAAGGGCAATATAAAGAAACTTATAACTATGCAATTGGTGAAAGCCGTGCTCCTGGATCAACATTTAAGTTAGCATCAATAATTGCTTTGCTCGAAGATGGTTATGTTGAGTTGGACGACACAATAAATACCGGAAATGGTGAAATAATGTATTACGATAAAAAAATTGCGGATACAAAAAGAGGAGGGCATGGAATTTTAACCATTCAGGAAGTTTTCGAGTTGTCATCAAATGTAGGAATCTCAAAACTTATTACAGATTATTATACAGGTAAAGAAGAGAAATTTATTAATCGCCTTTATGGGATGAATCTAAACAACAGATTGGGATTTGCCATTAAGGGTGAGGGCGAACCTGAAATAAAATATCCAGGAGATAAATTGTGGTCAGGTATTTCGTTGCCTCAAATGTCGTATGGTTATGAGGTTCGATTAACTCCTTTGCAAACATTGAACTTGTATAATGCAATCGCAAACGATGGCAAGATGGTAAAACCAAAGTTCGTTAAAGGCTTAATGTACCATGGAGATTGGGTCAAAAAATTTGACACCGAAGTTATAAAACAATCGGTGTGTTCAAGATCTACTTTAAGAAAAGTAAAGGTAATGCTTGAGGGTGTTGTGGAAAGAGGAACAGCAAGAAATCTCAGAAATGATAATTATAAAATAGCAGGAAAAACAGGAACTGCTCAATTAGACAATAGAGAAATTGGATATAGCGATAAGTCAAAAATTAGTCATCAAGCTTCTTTTGTTGGATATTTCCCGGCTGATAATCCAAAGTACTCTTGCATTGTTGTTGTAAATGCACCTTCCCGAAATGTTTATTATGGAAATTTAGTAGCAGGACCAGTTTTTAAAGAAATAGCAGATAAAGTTTATGCCTCAAATACAAAAATGCATGAAGGTTTAAATTCAGCAGAAAATGAGGAAGAAAAAAATATAGAGATTCCTTATACAAAAAATAGTCATAGAGAAGAGTTGAAAAATGCACTTAGTTATTTGGATATAGAAACTAATGATGAGGATGTTATTTCTGATTGGGTAATTACAACTCGGTTAGATTCGTGTGTTAAATTTTCAAACAGAACAATAACTGAAAATTTAATGCCAAATGTAAAGGGAATGGGTGTTAAAGATGCTGTTTTTATTCTTGAAAACATAGGAATAAGCGTGGAATTGCAAGGAAGGGGAACAATTCTGAAGCAATCTATTGCACCGGGAACAAGAATATCGAAAGGAGATCTGGTAGTTCTCGAAATGTCATTTAATTAGCAGAAAGTTAGAGTGAAAATTTTAAGCGACATATTAAAATCTGTAAAAATTACCAAGGTAATTGGAAATATAGAGATGCCTGTAACAGCCATTGAATTTGATTCAAGAAAAGTTCAGTCGGGTTGCTTATTTGTTGCTATAAAAGGAACACTTACTAATGGGCATGATTATATTGAAAAGGCAATCGAGAATGGGGCAAAAGCAATTATTTGTGAAATAATACCTGAAGAAATTGCTAAGGATATTGTTTTTGTTCAGGTTTCAAATTCTTCTGAAACTTTGGGGAAACTTGCATCAGCTTTCTATGATTTTCCATCTTCAAAATTGAAATTAGTTGGAGTTACTGGCACAAACGGTAAAACAACAACTGTAACAATACTATATAATTTGATTCGAAAATTAGGATATAAAACAGGATTGCTTTCAACAGTAAGAAACTATATCGATGATCAAATTATTGAAGCAACACATACAACTCCTGATGCTGTTCAAATGAATAAGCTCATGAAGCAGATGGTTGATTATGGCTGTGAATACTGTTTTATGGAAGTTAGCTCGCACGCAATACATCAGGAAAGAATTGCAGGACTTGATTTTACAGGCGCCTTATTTACAAATATTACTCATGATCATTTAGATTATCATAAAACATTTGCTGAATACATTAAAGCGAAAAAGAAATTTTTTGACGATTTAAAACCTGAAAGTTTTGCTTTGATTAATAAAGACGACAAGAATGGAAGTGTAATGGTGCAAAACACCAAAGCAAAAGTAAAAAATTACTCTGTACGATCTGCTTCGGATTTTAAAGCTAAAATAATAGAAAGTCATTTTGAAGGATCAATGTTAAACATTGATAATATTGATGTGTGGACGTATTTCGTAGGTCGGTTTAATGCTTATAATGTTTTAGCAGTATATGCAAGTGCAATAATGCTTGGATTTTACAAAAATGAAATACTGACTGCTTTAAGTGAGATGAAGCCGGTAGAAGGAAGATTCGAAACTTTGCGTTCGCAAAATGGAATTACGGCAATTGTTGATTATGCTCATACTCCAGATGCATTGCTAAATGTTTTAAATGCAATTAATGAAATAAGAAATGATGATCAGGAATTAATTACCGTTGTAGGTGCTGGTGGCGATCGTGATAAAACCAAACGCCCCGAAATGGCAAAAATTGCATCGGAACATAGCGATAAAGTGATATTGACTTCTGATAATCCAAGATCTGAAGACCCAAATGCGATAATTGAAGAAATGAAAGCTGGCATTGATATAGTTAATAAGAAAAAAGTTCTGTCAATAGTTGATCGAAAAGAAGGTATTCGAACAGCATGCTTGTTGGCAAAAAGGGGAGATATAGTTTTAGTGGCAGGAAAAGGTCATGAAACCTATCAGGAGATCAAAGGAGTGAAATACGATTTTAATGATCGGGAAATCATAGAAACAAATTTTAACGAATTATATAATTAAAAGGGATTATGTTTTATTATCTATTTGCATACTTAGAAAAATTTGATATTCCGGGAGCAGGAATGTTTCAATACATTTCGTTTCGGTCTGCATTAACTGTTATTACTTCCCTTATAATTTCAATGATATTTGGTAAGGGCATTATCAATTATTTAAGAAAAAAACAAATAGGCGAAGAAATACGGGATCTTGGGCTACAAGGTCAAATGAGCAAAAAAGGAACTCCAACAATGGGAGGAGTAATAATTTTAGGCTCGATAATAATACCAACATTACTTTTTGCAGATATTCTGAATATTTATGTAATCTTAATGATTATAACAACCGTATGGCTTGGTCTTATTGGATTCCTTGATGATTATATCAAAACTTTTAAAAAGAATAAAGGCGGATTAGCAGGGAAATTTAAAATTGTTGGTCAGATTGGATTAGGACTCATAGTCGGATTAACTCTTTTTATTAGTGATGATGTTGTTGTTCGCGAAAAGATTGATGATAATCAAAATGTGAATACAGAACAAACAATTGGTATTGGCGAAGATGTTGAGCAAATTACACACGATATTAAAGCTACAAAAACCACTATCCCATTTTTCAAGAATAACGAGTTTGATTATGAGTATTTGGTTAGTTTTTTTGGTCAGCATAGCCAAAAAGCAGCATGGATTCTTTTTGTAATTGTTGTAATTCTTATTGTGACAGCAGTTTCAAACGGCGCAAATCTTACCGATGGTCTCGATGGTCTTGCAACAGGAACATCTGCAATAATTGGGGCAACTTTAGGAATACTTGCTTATGTCGGTGGTAATATAATTTATTCTGATTATCTGAATATTATGTATATCCCACATACTGGTGAACTGGTTGTTTTTATGAGTGCATTTATTGGAGCAACAATTGGTTTTTTATGGTATAACTCTTATCCTGCTCAAGTATTTATGGGTGATACAGGTAGTCTGGCTATAGGTGGAATTATTGCTGTATTTGCAATCATTATTCGAAAAGAATTATTAATCCCGATTTTGTGTGGTATTTTTCTTATGGAAAATATTTCTGTGGTATTACAGGTCGGATATTTTAAATATACAAAACGAAGGTTTGGTGAAGGTCGCAGGATTTTTAAGATGTCTCCTTTACATCATCATTATCAGATGAAAGGATATCCAGAGCCGAAAATTGTAATGCGATTTATGATTGTCGGAATAATTCTGGCGGTTGTAACAATAGTAACGCTTAAAATCAGATAAAAATAAAAATGAGTAAACGAATTGTCATATTAGGTGCTGGTGAAAGTGGAGTAGGTTCTGCTATTCTTGCTAAAAAGAATGGTGCCGATGTTTTCGTTTCTGATTTTGGAGAAATTAAAGAAAATTACAAGCAAAAGCTTAATGAGTATAAAATTACTTGGGAAGAGAAAAAACACACTGAAAACCTTATCCTGAATGCTGATGAAATAATAAAAAGTCCTGGTATTCCTGAAAAAGTTGCCATTGTGCAATCTGCAATAAAAAATGGAATACCTGTTATTTCGGAAATAGAATATGCATCACGATATACCGAAGCTTTTAAAATATGTATTACAGGAAGCAACGGTAAAACAACAACCACAATGTTGATTTATCATATTCTTAAAAATGCAGGATTAAATATTGGATTAGCAGGAAATGTAGGTAAAAGTTGGGCACAACAGGTTGCAGAGGAGAATTTCGATTATTATGTAATTGAGTTAAGCAGTTTTCAGCTGGATGGAATGTATGACTTTAAAGCTGACATTGCTATTCTGATGAATATTACACCAGATCATCTGGATAGATATGACGGAATGCAAGGTTATACTGATTCCAAATTCAGAGTTATTCAGAATCAGGAAGAAAACGATCTGTTTGTTTATTGCGCTGATGATGAGGTAACAAAACAGGAATTAACAAAAAGAGAAATAAAAGCAAAACAGCTTCCATTTTCATTAAATCAAAAATTTACTGAAGGAGCTTATTTAGAAAACGAAACCTTAAAAATTAAATATAAATCAAACGAGCTAATTATGTCAATAAACGAACTGGCGTTAAAAGGGCAGCACAACACGTATAATTCTATGGCTGCCGGAATTGCCGCACAAGTACTTAAAATCAGAAAAGATGATATTAGGGAAAGCCTCAGTAACTTTCATGGAGTTGAGCACCGACTTGAATTTGTACTTAAAGTGCATGGTATAGAGTTTATTAACGACTCTAAAGCAACAAATGTAAATTCAACTTGGTATGCTCTTGAAAGTACACCTAAGAATATCATTTGGATAGCTGGAGGAGTTGATAAAGGAAATGATTATTCCATTCTGGAAGAATTAGTACGTAAAAAAGTAAAAGCAATTATTTGTCTTGGTAAAGACAATGAAAAGATTCATAAGGTTTTTGGTGAAACTGTTGAAACTATAATTGATGTGCAATCTGCATCAGAAGCAGTAAAAACCGCATATTACCTTGCAAGTAAGGGTGATTCTGTTTTATTATCGCCTGCTTGTGCAAGTTTTGATCTTTTCGATAATTACGAAGATAGAGGAATTCAATTTAAGCAAGCGGTAAGAGAATTGTAGTATAATACTAATTATTAATAAAAGAATCTGATAAGAATATGAGATTAACGGAGGTTCTGTCTAAGTATTTTAAAGGCGACAAGGTAATATGGGGCGTGGTTTTTGCGCTTTCTATACTCTCATTGTTAGCTGTTTATAGCTCAACAGGAACTCTTGCATATAAATATCAGGAAGGAAATACTGCATATTATATAATAAAACATTTTGTTTTACTTGCGGCCGGCTTGAGTATTATTTTTGTTACTCATCTTATTCCGTTTAAGTATTATTCACGATTATCACAGTTGTTTTTATACTTGTCAATCTTTTTATTGGCGATTACATTGGTAATGGGAACAAGTCTGAATCAGGCATCGCGTTGGTTAACCTTGCCAGGTCTTGGGTTTACAATCCAAACATCCGATTTTGCAAAATTAGCATTAATAATGTACATAGCTCGTGTGCTTTCTTTGCGTCAGGATGATAAAAAAATAAATGATTTTAATGGTGTATTTGTCTCATTGATTATACCTGTAATAATAGTTTGTGGTCTGATTATGCCAGCAAACCTTTCAACTGCGGTAATTTTATTTGCTACTTCATTTTTATTGATGTTTATAGGTCGTGTAAAAGTTAAGTATCTTCTTGGGATAAGTGGTGTAGGAGTTTTAATTGTGGCATTAATTATAGCTGGAGTAATAATTTCAGGATCAAGTACAGGACGAATTGGAACATGGCAAAACAGAATAGAAAGTTTTGCAAGTGGAGATAGCGAAACTAATTATCAGGTTGAGCAAAGTAAAATTGCAATTGCAACTGGTGGTATTTTAGGAAAAGGTCCTGGAAATAGTACGCAACGGAACTTTTTGCCACATCCTTATTCCGATTTTATTTATGCAATAATTATTGAGGAATATGGATTCTTTGGAGGGGTTATTGTATTATTCTTATACTTATTTCTGCTTTATAGAGCAGGAGTTATAGTGAGGAAAAGCAGGCGAACATTTGCAGCTTTCCTTGCAATTGGATTAACAATAAGTCTGGTTTTTCAGGCAATGATAAATATGGGTGTTGCGGTTCACTTATTTCCTGTAACCGGACAAACGCTTCCATTGGTTAGTATGGGAGGATCGTCAATATTGTTTACAGGCGTAGCTTTTGGAATTATTTTAAGTGTTAGCCGAAGTGTTGAAAAGAATGAAGAATTAGTTAATGAATCTGATTTACAAACAGAAAGTGAAACAGAAGAATAAAAATATAATTATAAGCGGAGGAGGAACAGGAGGTCACATTTTTCCTGCTATTTCTATTGCTAATGCTATTAAGGAAATTGAGCCTGAAACCAACATCCTATTTGTTGGAGCATTAGGAAAAATAGAGATGGAAAAGGTTCCAGCAGCCGGATATGAAATTATTGGTTTGCCTGTTGCAGGATTACAAAGGCGATTAACAATTAAAAATATTAGTTTCATTTTTAAATTGATAAGTAGTTTACGAAAATCAAAAAAGATAATAAAAGACTTTAAACCTGATGTAGTTGTTGGAGTTGGTGGTTATGCAAGTGGTCCTGTTTTGTACAAAGCTAATAAAATGAAAATCCCGACATTAATACAGGAACAGAATTCTTATGCAGGGATTACAAATAAGCTTTTGGCAAAGAAGGCTAAGAAAATATGTGTGGCTTATGAAGGAATGGAAAAATATTTTCCAAAAGACAAAATTATTTTAACAGGAAATCCTGTTCGTCAGGATTTATTAGATAAAATAGGAAGTAAAACGGAAGCTATTAAACATTTTAAACTTGATTCTGAAAAGAAAACGATTCTTGTTGTTGGAGGAAGTTTAGGAGCACGAACAATCAATCAAAGTGTTATTGGAGATTTTGAGAAGTTAGGAAAATCAGAATTTCAGATGTTATGGCAAACTGGAAAATATTATTTTGATGATGCCAAGAAGGTAGCAGGTGAATCAGAATATAAAAATATAAAAGTTCTTGATTTTATAACCAGAATGGATATGGCATATGCAGCAGCTGATATAATAATATCAAGAGCAGGAGCCGGAACCATATCAGAATTGTGTTTAGTTGGTAAGCCTGTAATTCTGGTTCCATCGCCTAATGTTGCTGAAGATCATCAAACAATGAATGCAATGGCATTGGTAAATAAGAGTGCTGCAGTTATGATCAAAGATTCAGAAGCAAGAGAAAAGCTCATAGATGCTACTCTCGGATTAATAGAAAATGATAACGAGATAAAATTATTATCAGAAAATATAAAAGGAATGGCATTACGCGATTCTGCAAAAATTATAGCTGAGGAAGTTTTAAAACAAGTAGAAAATGGCTGGAAATAAAGAAACTGAGATCATGTTATCTGATGAAATAATAATTAATAAGATATATGTAATCAGGGGGAAGAAAGTGATGATAGACCACGATCTTGCTGAACTTTATGGAGTTGAAACAAAGCAATTAAAGAGAGCGGTGAGGCGTAACATAAAACGTTTTCCTGAAGACTTTATGTTTGAATTGATTCAATCAGAATTTGATAACTTGAGGAGTCAAATTGGTACCTCAAGTTGGGGTGGCATCCGGTATATGCCTATGGCATTTACAGAGCAAGGTGCTGCAATGTTATCGAGTGTACTAAACAGTGATCGGGCAATTTTAGTAAACATCCAAATAATAAGGGTATTTACCAAAATGCGTGAAATGCTTGAAGCACATAAAGAAATATTACAAAAGCTTGATCAATTACAAACGAAAGAAGTTGAACAGGATGAAAAAATTATGCTGATTTTTGAATATTTAAAACAATTAGAACAAGTAAAACAGGAAGAATTAGAACAATCAAAACGCAAGAGAATAGGATACAAACGCAATGAAGACGAATAATGGATATCAGAACAATACATAACGTTTATTTTTTGGGTGTCGGAGGAATCGGAATGAGCGCCATTGCAAGATATTTTAATACTCTTGGCAAGAATGTGGCTGGTTACGATAAAGTTTCAAAACCTTTAACTCTTGATCTGGTTAATGAAGGTATTCAAATTCATTATAACGACAATGTAAAGAATATTCCTGACGACTTTAAAAACAATGAAGATACACTGGTGGTTTATACACCGGCAATTCCACAGAGCAATTCAGAATTAGAATATTTTAAATTAAATGGATTTCAAATTAAGAAACGATCCGAAGTATTAGGAATGCTTTCGAAAGAAAAAAGGTGTATTGCTGTTGCAGGAACACACGGAAAAACAACTATATCAACCATGATTGCTTATTTTATGCAGCAATCACGAATGGGATGCGATGCATTTTTAGGAGGAATATCTAAAAATTATGACACAAATTATCTTGTCGATTCAGAAAGTAAATATATTGTTGTTGAAGCCGATGAATTCGACAGATCATTTTTACAGCTTAATCCACAAAAAGTGATAATAACATCTGTTGATGCTGATCATTTGGATATTTATTCTGATAAAAACGATTTAAAAGACACTTTCAAGCAATTTATTAATCAGATAAATATAGGAGGTAAGTTAGTAATTAAAGCAGGTATAGATTTCGAAATTCCGAAAAGGGACGATATTGAGATTTACACGTATTCTTTAAACTCAGATGCTGATTTCAAAGCAGAAAATATACGAATTGAAAATGGCTTATATGTTTTTGATTTTGTAGGAATAAAAGGGAGAATTAATAATCTAAAATTAGGCTTGCCGGGTTTATTAAATGTAGAGAATGTAGTTGCAGCTATAAGCATGGCAACACTTTCGGGCGTTCATAACGATGAAATTTTTAATGCAATAAGCAAATTTAAGGGCATTCAGCGACGATTCGATTATCAGATTCAACGTGAAGATTTAGTTTATATTGATGATTATGCGCATCATCCGGAAGAATTGAAAGCTTCAATTGGCTCGGCAAAGGAATTGTTTAAGGATAAAAAAATTACAGGAATATTTCAACCTCATTTATATTCTCGAACAAAGGATTTTGCTGAAGAATTTGCAAACAGTCTGGAATTGCTGGATGAAATTATATTATTAGAAATATATCCGGCCAGGGAAGAACCTATACCAGGAGTTACATCTGAAATTATTTTTAATAAAATCAAGAATAAGAATAAAATATTAATTACAAAAGCAGAATTGTTAGAAGAATTAAAAAACAGAAAGCCCGAAGTTCTAATGACATTAGGAGCTGGAAATATTGATGAATTAGTTGAACCAATTAAAAAATTATACAATTAAACCTGAATGAAAATTTTAAAAAACATATTGATTTGGGTTTTTATAGTTGCATACTTAGCAATAGTATTAAGTTTTGTTAAAGATCGGCGAAACAAAATTCTATGCCATGATATTAAGGTTGAGATATTAGATAGTTTGCGGAATGGTTTTATTACCGTAAGTGATATTGAAGATTTTTTCCATGAAACTGATATGAATATTATTGGTGAACCTGTGGGTTCAATAAATACGAAAGACCTAGAAAGAAAGTTGAGAAAATATGCATCGGTAAAAAATGCGGAAGTGTATGTAACGCTGGATGGAGATATTAGGGTTGAAATTGATCAGAGAAATCCAATTGTAAGAGTTATAAATAAACGTGGACAAAGCTATTATATTGATCTTGAAGGAACAATAATGCCTTTGTCAGGAACATATTCATCACATGTTTTAATCGCAAACGGGAATATTGTTGAGCATTACGAAGTAAACAGAACGCGTGATATATATTGCGATAATACTGAAGAAATCCAACAAAAGAATAATTTAATGTGTGATTTATATGAATTGAGTAAGTTTATTTACGAAGATGATTTTTGGAGAGCTCAAATTGAGCAAATATATGTAAATGACGAGAATGAGTTTGAGCTAATACCAAGAGTTGGTGCACATATAATTAGTTTGGGAAGCATTGAAGATTATGAAAAGAAATTTAGAAACCTAGAGGTATTTTATCTTCACGGATTAAATAATGTTGGTTGGAATACATATGATAAAATAAGTTTAAAATTTGATAATCAGGTAATTTGTACAAAACGATAATAAGATGGATTATAAAGAAGAATTCGTTGCAGCAATAGACATAGGAACGACAAAAATCGTAGCCATTGTCGGAAAAAGAAAAGAAAACGGCAAGATCGAAATTCTTGGAATTAGTAAAACAGTTTCAAAAGGCGTGAAGCGTGGAGTAGTTTTAAATATTGAAGAAGCTGTTAACTCAATTCAGAAAACTGTTGAAGATGTTCAGTTTACTGTTGGGAAACAAATTTCGGAAGTATATGTTGGTATTGCTGGTCAACATATTAAGAGCATCAAAAACCGTGGATATATAAATCGTGATTCTTACGATGATGAGATTACAAAAGAGGATATCAATGCTCTTATTCAGGATATGTATAAAATACCAATAGATATTGGTGAAGAAATTATTCATGTTTTACCACAAAATTTCATTGTTGATAATGAAACGGGTGTAAAGAATCCAGTTGGAATGTCGGGAAAACGTGTTGAGGCGAATTTTCATATCGTTATTGGCCAAATAGCATCAGCAAAAAACATTGGTAAATGTATTGCAAAAGCAGGCCTCAATCTAAATCAGTTGATACTTGAACCCTTGGCTTCATCCGAAGCTGTTCTTACTGATGATGAAAAAGAAGCCGGTGTAGCATTAGTTGATATTGGTGGTGGAACCACGGATATTGCAGTATATTATGATGATATTATCCGCCACACTGCTGTAATTCCTTTTGGTGGCGATGTTGTGACTAAAGATATAAAAGAAGGATGTTCAATTCTTCAACGACAGGCTGAGTTATTAAAAATACAATACGGATCAGCACTTGGCGATCTTGCAAAAGACGCCGAAGTAGTTTCAATTCCTGGAATTAGTGGAAGGGAACCAAAAGAAATATCATTTAAAAGTCTGGCATATATAATTCAATCCAGAATGGAAGAAATTCTTGATGCAGTAATTTATGAGATTGAAAACTCAGGATATTTTGATCGCTTAAGTGCTGGTATTGTTTTAACAGGCGGAGGAGCTTTATTAAAGCATTTGCCTGCTTTAGTGAAATTTAAAACAGGTATGGATGTTCGCATTGGTTATCCAACAGAACATTTGGCTACAGATGCAATTAAGGAAGTAAATCACCCAATGTTTTCAACTAGTGTTGGACTTATTCTAAAAGGATTTGAGCAATGCAATAATCAAAAAAGCACGAAAAAAGTTTTAGAACCACAAGTTGAGAATGAAGAAGAAATTGAGTTTGATCAGGAAATAGAAAAGAAAGAAAGAAAGAATGGCTTATTAGGTAATTTAAAGAAAGTCTTTACTGATATTTTTGATGAAGATGATGCAGAAATGTAAATGCATTTTTAGTAAAAATGAAGTAGCAAATTTCAAATTATAAAAAACAAACAATATTCAATGACTCAAAACAATAGAAATAAAACTTATGATTTAGAAGATAGAACTTTTCAGTTTGCAAAGAATGTTAGAGTTTTTATTAAAACACTCGACAAAACTATTGCAAATAATGAAGATGCAAAACAAGTTGTTCGTTCTTCGGGATCTGTGGGTGCAAATTATATTGAAGCAAATGAGTCATTAAGTAAAAAGGATTTTGTTTTTCGAATTAAAATAAGTAGAAAAGAGGCAAAGGAGAGTACATATTGGTTGAGTTTATTAAATGAAACCAATGAAAATATAGATAAACAGACTTTATCTAATTTAATTCAGGAATCAATAGAATTAAAGAAGATCTTTTCAGCAATTATTGAAAAGTCAAAATAGTTTGAATATTTGGAATTGTTATTTGTTAATTATTTGATTTTTGAGATTTATAAATTGTGATTTAAAAATAAGAACCTGTAAAATATAATATTATGACTGAGGATTTAATGAATTTTGATTTGCCTGTTGACCGGTCTTCCATAATAAAAGTTATTGGAGTTGGTGGTGGTGGCGGAAACGCGGTTAATCACATGTTCAAGCAAGGAATCAGAGATGTCAATTTTGTTGTTTGTAATACCGATGCTCAGGCATTGGCTAACAGTCCTGTTTCTGTAAAAATACAATTAGGAGAATCACTAACTGAAGGTCGCGGTGCAGGAAATAAACCCGAAATTGGCAGACAAGCAGCTATTGAAAGCCTAAATGAAATTGCTGAAGTTTTAGAAGGCAATACGAAGATGGTTTTTATTACTGCTGGAATGGGAGGCGGAACAGGTACTGGTGCAGCTCCAATTATTGCAAAAGCAGCTAAAGAATTAGGTTTGTTAACTGTAGCTATTGTTACGATTCCTTTCCGCTTTGAAGGTGAACGACGCATAAGTCAGGCTGTTGAAGGAATAAACGAGATTGAAAAATATGTAGATTCTTTACTCGTAATTAATAACGAGAAATTACGTGAAGTGTGTGGAAATCTTAAATTTTCAGAAGCATTTTCCTATGCAGATAATGTTTTAGCAACTGGAGCAAAAGGGATTGCTGAAATAATTACAGTTCCAGGTTATATTAATGTTGACTTTGCCGATGTAGAAACAGTACTTTCAGATAGTGGTGTTGCATTAATGGGAACAGGAACAGCAAGCGGTGAAGATCGCGCAGTGAATGCAGTTCAACAAGCTCTTACTTCGCCATTGTTAAATGATAACGATATTCAGGGAACAGAAAATATATTATTGAACATTACGTCTGGTTCAAGCGAAATTACAATGGATGAAATTGGAGAAATTGCAGATTACGTTAATAATGAAGTTGGCTCAAGTCCGAATATAATATGGGGAACCGGATTAGATGAGAAATTGGGCGACAGTATAAGTATAACAGTTATTGCAACTGGATTTGAAAGTAGTAGTATCCCTGAATTATATGCAAAGAAAACTACAAAAAAGACAATTACCTTATCAGATGGTGAAAGTGATATAAAGAAAAATACTCCAGATCTTGTTTTTGATAATGATATTATTGATGAAGAAGATAAAAGTTTAATTCTTTCTCAAAGAACATTAGATTTCGATTTAAAGAAAAGTAGAAATACTGATGCAGATAAATTTGTAGTCCTACAGGAGCCAGAATCAGAAACTGAGGTTGCTGTTGAAACAAAACAATCCGAAATTCAAAAAAAACTGAATGAGTCAAGGGAAAGAATGAAGGAGCGACGAATGGATTCATCAAAAATAAAAGATAACATCGACGAATTTGAGAGTGAACCGGCTTATAAAAGAAAAAATCTGAAAATAGATCAGCCTGCTCATTCTAATGATTCGAAAGTTTCTCGTTATTCTTTAAAAGATGATGAAGATACAGATGGAGCAAGTTTAAACCCAAACAATTCTTATTTACACGACAATGTAGATTAATTGTTATTGGCTTTTGGAAATTAGTTTTTTGCTATTGGCAAAAATATATTGAGCTATTGAATATTTGTAAATAAATTTAAAAGAGATTAGAATTAGAAGATATTTTGAATAGCATTTTAAAGCAAATAGAAAGCAGCTAAAAGAAAATATGATATTGTAAGAAAATAATTAAAGATATGAACTTAGAAGAAAAAATTAATCAAGATATTAAAAAAGCAATGTTAGCACGTGAAAAGGAAAAGCTTGAAGCATTGCGAGCTGTAAAAACAGCCCTTTTAGTTGCTAAAACTGAAAAAGGTGCAAGCGATGAAATGACAGAAGAAACTGAAGTTAAAATTTTGCAGCGACTGGTAAAACAAAGAAAAGAATCTGCTACAATTTTTGAAGAAAAAAACAGAAAAGAGCTTGCAGAAAAGGAGTTGTTTGAAGCAAAAATTATTGAGGTTTATTTACCTGAACAAATGAGTGATGAGGAATTAACCAAACAAGTTCAAAAAATTATTGACGAACTTGGAGCAAAGAGTATGGCTGATATGGGCAAGGTTATGGGAAGAGCATCAAAAGAATTGTCGGGAAAAACTGATGGTAAAGCAATTGCAGATAAAGTAAAATTATTGTTAATGTCCTAATCGGTTAAAAGAATAAGAGTTTTTTAAATTTTTAGATCAATAAAGTAATTAAGTTTAAGTTAGTTTCTAAGTTTGAATGGGTTAGTTGAAGGAGCTCGCAGTAATGCGGGCTTTTTTATATAATCCGAAAGAATAAAAAAAGCGGAATGTAAATTTACATTCCGCTTTTCATATGATTGTGAGTTTATTCTAATAGAATTTTGATCTTTTATCAATAATTCCAGCACGTTCTTTTAAAGCTTCAAAGGCTTCATAATTAGCCCTGTTCTGGAATTGAGTAATCATTTGCATTTGCTGTAGATCGGAATTAGAAACTTCATCAGCTCTAATTGCATTAACTTTTAATACAAAAACTCCATTACTACCTTTTACAGGACCTGAAATCTGATCTTGCTCCATTGATGTTGCAACTGCAATGATTTTAGGTTCAATACCTGCATTAGGAATTGCATATGATCTAAAATTAATATCTGTTGCTTCGTAAACATCAGTATTAAGATTACTGGCTAAGTTCATTAAATCAGGATTATCTTTCAATATTTTATTGAATTTTTCTGCTAATAAATCTGCCTTTTTTTCCTTTTTAACCTGAACCATTAATTGTGGTTTAACTTGCTCAATTGAAGCGAATCCTTCTTCTTTTACGTCACTTACAAAACCAATAACGAATCTGTTTCCTAATTCGAAAATAGGATTGTTCTGGGATGTTATTATTTCATTATTATCAGTACTGTATATTGATCTTATAAATTCTCTTGGATATTCTAAGCCTGCTAGTTGCTGATCACTTTCTTTAATATTATTAGCAACTTTTTTTGTTAAACCATCTTGCTCAATTGCTTGAATAAAAGCTTCGTATGTGTGGTTATTTCCTGCAAATTTACTTGCCTGACCATAAGTCTTTTGATAAGTTTCAGAACCTGGTTGTAGTTTTCGACCAATAACTGCAAGTTGTACTTTTTTCTCACTTCTTGCTTTATCAGTAACCTGAACAATATGTAAACCAAATTCGGTAGCAACCATTTTGTATTCTCCGATTTTTGCACTAAAACAAGTATCACTAAACGGAGTAACCATTTGGTTTGCTCTGAACCATCCTAAGTCTCCATCTTTTTCGTTAGCTGCTTTATCAGCAGAATATTTCTCTGAAAGAGAAGCGAAACTGGTTCCGCTTTTTAATAATGATATTAAACTATCAGCAAGTGCATAAACTTGTGCAGCACTTTCATTACTAGTTGGCTGAATTAAAATGTGTTTTGCCTTAACAGAATCTGGAAGGAATTTAATTTCAGATAACTTAGCAAGATAATATGTTTCGTTTTCAAAATAAGGACCATAAATGAATCCTTTTTCTTCGTTAAAAATAATATCTTTTATGTTTTCAGGAAGTTCATCTTGTTTGTAAAATGAATTATCAACAGGAACTTCACTATTTAAATGTGCAAATTCAATATTGTTCTCTGTACTTGCAAAATCTGGTTGGATATTAGTAATCCAGTCTTCAGCTTCTTTTTTATCTTCTTCAGATGCAACAACATCAAATGTAATGTATTCAATTGCTCTTAATGCAGTTTGTTTATATTCTGATTGATGATTATTATAATACTCCTTAAGCTCGCTTGTTGAAATTTCTATAGTACTATCAGGAACAGTTTGAAAGTTTTGAAAGACAAATTCAAAATCAACTTTTTTGTTAATATAACTTAACTCTGATTGAGCTTCTAATTTAGTAGAATAAAGTCCCTTACTTATTAAGTTAAGGTATTTAGAATACATTCTTTCTTGTATCATTTGATCTTCGATGAACAACCAATAAGCTTTTTGTTGTCCTGTTGGATCCTGATCATATGATTTTAAAAAACGAATTACAGCTAAGGTATTAAGTTCACCTGTTTCAGGATTTGTAAATAAATTCCTGATAATTGGATGTATATTTTCTCCTTGAACCATATCCCATAGCTCTTGGCTACAAATATCTATACCTAAGTCATTATATTCATCTTCAAGAACATATTCTCTTACCATTTGAGTCCATGTTTGTTCTCTAATTCTCTGAACTGAAGGCTCGTCAAGTGTTGATTGACCAGTACTAAACTTAGTTATTTCCATAATATTGTTTAGTTCCTTCTGGTATTTTTGATATGGAACTGATTTTCCGGATATTTCTGCAATTTCAAACTGTGAGTTTGAAAACAATGCTCCTCCTGAATTTGAGAAATCTCCAAGTATAAATGCTATTAGTGCCATTCCAATTACCACTGCAACTAATACTCCTGCACGGTTTCTAATTTTCTCTAATGTTGCCATTGAATGTTGTTTTTGTCAAAAATTTATAAGATTCGAATATACTAATTTTAATTATTAGTAGAGCTAATTACGCCTAATAATAATTGGCAAATTTAGTATTTTAAATCATTCTTTTCGAAATTTAAAAGGGATAATTTCTTGTGCAGTGATAATTTACATTTTTTTATCTAAAATCCTGTATGTGGGAGCTAATATAATTCAATAGTGTTGAATGATAACAGGCATTGGGCTTGTTGAATTAAACGCACTTCAGAGAAGTTTAAAAACAAAGAATAATACAATTAATGATCCATATATAAACGAATTATCCATTAGGCTCGTCTGATTTCTTATTTATTCTTAAATATCTTCTAAGTAAATACATAATTACTGCCATTACTGTAAAAATAAATAGAATATAACTTTTTGAGAAACCCTCGCGATAAGTTTGATGAATTGCTGCAAAAAAACAGAGTAATGCAGTTGCGAACCATAAAATTTCCAGACTATTTATTTTCTTCTTCTTTTTCATCTTCTTTATCAATACTAATGGTTCCTGAAGTTTGTTTAATTTCCCAATTTGTAAGGTCTTCATCAGCCTCAAAGCCTTTCCCGTGAACAACACCATTCTTATTTGATATGCGCACATATTGGTTGGAGTATATTTTTTTTGTTTTTTGATTCCAGATTAAAAATTCTGTATTTAAGGTGTCTCCTTTAGCACTAACTACAACAACATTGTTTTGAGCAGTCCAAAGTTGTTCCGTTTCATCGTTAATACAATATTTCGCTTTAATATATGAAGATACATTCTCGGTTGAATCATAAAATTCAACATGCAAACCTTCTGGAAATTCGGTATAAGGTTTTTCTATGTTAAGGTATTGGTTAATTTGAGGAGATATAAGCTTTCTTTTAATTAAACCGTTTTCACTATATATAAGTTCGGTATTTGAAACTGCCATAGTAGGTGCATGTAATTCGCTTGGGATAGCATTTATTTTTTCTATGTCACTACTATTGCATGAAGAAAAAAACATAATAATCCCTGTAAAAACAGGAATTATTATGTTTAGAAAGCTTTGCTTGCTTATATGTTTATCTTGATCTGACAGTTGTTTTTTCATTTATCCAGCATTCTACTGTATAAGTATCACCTACTTTTAATCCATAGAAAAATATTGTTTCAGTATCAGGGAAATGAGGTCTATATGCTTCAATAAACTTATTTGCATCGACTGCTAATTCTGGATCAATTGATTTAGCTTTTGCAAATTTATCAACTGCTGCCCAGTATACTGCTTTTTGTTCAAAATTATCTTCACTACATGATTTACTTGAAGCTGCATAAATATTTCCAATTAATAAATATGGATACCCATTTTCAGGATTAAGCTCAATTGAGTTTAAGGCATAAGTTCTTGCTTGTGAATAATTACCTAGTCGTCTTGTAACATCACCAAGCTCAAGATAATAATTTGCTTTTTCAATATTATCGCTTTGCATTTCAATAGCTTGTTTATAATATCGTGCTGCATCTTCAAGATTTTCTTTCTGGTTATTTATTTTTGCTAATTCTTTTGCAAGTAAAGCACTTGGTTCAATAGAATTTAGTTTTTCAGCCATATTAAAGAAAAGGTCTGAATCTGTACATTTGGTTGAACGTAAAAGATCTGTAGCTTTTCTTAGAAATTCGATATCTTCTGGAGTTTCTGCATATTTTGTAGCATAAAATGGAACTAGATCGTCACAGTTAGCTGCTCCGCTTTCTTCAAATATATTTTCAACAGAAGCTTTAACCATTTTCATATTCGGTGCTCTGTTGGTACCACTCTTAATTACAAGATCTGTAATTTCAACAATCATTCCAAAATCTGCTACAACCTCACCAGCTTCTATAGCTTGTGCTTTAAATAAAGAATTTGATGCTTGCATAAAGGTTAATAACTGTGCAGGACCACTTTTATGTTTTTCAATTGTTATTGACTCTTTCAAAAAGTCATAACCTTTTTGCATATTTTCAACTGAACTTTTTGAATACTTAATAAAATTAACACCTTTATTTCCTAAAACATAGCCTTTTTGTCCGTAATATTTAATTCTTTGATCGTATATGTTCATCATGCTATCAATTAACACCTCTTTCTGAATCTCATCATTTGTCTTCTTGATGTCAATTTCTAACATTCTAATACCATCAATGTATATGTATTTAGTTGCTTTTGGACATTCAGCGTATACAATTTTCCACGGTTCTTTTGCAAGATCATAGTTATTTTGTTTAACATATTCTCTGAATAACGAGAAATTTCTTATACATCTAATACTGTCTGCGCCATGTCCGAATCTTGAACCATCTTCAACTCCTTTTTGCCCAAAAACAGAGCTAATGGCTAAGATTAATAATGCTGTTAAAATCCCTTTTGCTAATGTTTTCATTTTATTATATTTTATTATTGAAATTTACGTTTTATAAACCAAAAGTCATATAATGTTAAATTAATTCCAAAGGAAGAATAATTTTCTTCAATTAATCCATAATCTGTTGTTCCTCTTTTGCCTAAAGTATATGACATGTTTAAACTGGTTTTCTTGTTACCTACTGGAAAACCTAATCCAAATGTTATGCCATAATTTATAATCTTTTCATTATTTAGTTTCAGATAACTATCATTATAGTAAAAACCAGCTCTATAGCTAATCTTTTTCATGTAATTTCTAAGTGAAAAAATATTTGGTGTATACTCCAAACCAACATTAATATTTTGGTCGACGTCAAAATTATTATCATTATTTAATGATTTGATATTTGTCCAGTCCTGATAAGAATAATCAAATCCTAAAACAAATTTATTAGTCTGACCTACTGTAAAACCTATACTATACTTTGCAGGCATCTCTAACTTAAAATTATCATCTGTCTCAGAAGAAATTGTATCATAAACGCTCTCGTAATGGTTTAGATAAGTAATAACATTAACATCATAAAGATTAAAATTTTCAGTCATGAAAACGTTATTCTGCTTTTCTGAGTTGAAAACAGTTTTGTTTGAATATACGAAACCAATTACATAAAAATATTTTTGTTTAAAAGTGTTGAAATATTGTAATCCAATATCGTAATTTACTTTGCTTAAAGTAATTTTATCTTCAACTACAGTGCAATAACTGTCTAAACGATCTAAATATGATTGATCATATTGTTCTATAGACCCAAATAGATAATTAATATTTAGTCCAATGGAGAAATTTTTATGTAATTTGAAGGAATTGCTTATAAAAAGTTGAGTTATGCCACCTGTACCATAAAATCCATTATACTGATTTACAGTATCATTATATTCAAACTCTGAGGAGTACTGAATGTCATAACCAACTTTAGAATAAGGAGATACTCCAATACTTGCAAACCACCATCTCTTAATTGGAAAAGAAATGGCTAAATGATCAAAGGAAAAATCATTAAATTCAGAACTGGATGTTTCAGTTGATAAATCTTTAAGAATGCCGGAAATGCCAACATCAAAAATAAATGACATTGTATCTTGGGCATTTATAGCTGCAGGATTAAGATAATTAATCTGATTTTTTGTTCTTAGTCCAGTTGATAAGCCTCCCATAGCAACGCTGTGGTTAAATCCGTTACGATCTATTTCGCCTATGCCAAATCTGGTGTAAGGTGAGTTTGTTACACTTTGACTAAAAGAAAATATATTGGTTGTTATTAATATTGCTGTTATTATTAAATATCTTTTGATCATTATCGTATATTATATTCTAAAATTTCGTTTAATCCTATATAATTTAAATTCAAATTTACAAAGATGGCATTTTTTAGCTTTTTATCAAAGAAAATAGCATCTCCTCCTGTTAAAATTACTTTTAAGTCTTCATATTTTTCTTTTAGCTTTTTTATATAACTGTCGGTTTCAAATATTATTCCATTCTGAACTCCTGAAATTATTGCATCTTCAGTTGTTTCAGCAATAGTATTATAATCTTCTTTTTTATTCAATAATGGTAATTTTTCTGTAAAATGATTTAAAGCTTTAAATCTCATTTCCATCCCTGGAGAAATCGTTCCACCCAAATATTGATTTTTGTTATTAATAAAATCAAAAGTTATGGCAGTTCCCATATCAATCACCAAAACGCTTGTGTTAGGGAAAATATTGTTTGCTCCAATTATTGCTGCCAGTCGGTCTTTTCCTAATGTTGATTTAGTTTTGTATAAATTTTCAATAGGAATAGGTGTGTCTTTATTTAAATCAAGAAAATAGTCTGATTTCGATTTTATTAAATTAATAATTTCAGGATCAACATCCTTTACAGAAGATAAAATAGTAAACTTGATTTCTGGATTTTTCAAAAAGATTTCCTTAAGAACAGAAACTGAAAGTTCATCTTCAGTAACCATTTCAATAATTTCATTTTGTTTAAAGATGGCAATCTTACTCCTGGTATTTCCAATATCAATGGTTAGGTTCATCGAATGTCAAGATGTTTATGATCAGCGCAAAAGTATTAAATTATTCTATATATAATGATGAATATGATAAAATTTACCCTACACAATAATTTTTTGAAGTTTTTCAATTGCAATTTGTATACTGAACGTTTTTATAAAGCTCATAGTTAGCTTGTTATTTATTTCTTTCATTACAATTCCTTTTGGGTTTTGTTGTATAAAACCCAATATTCCTGAAAATATTGCTGATTTGTAATATGGAGACTCCTGATTGCTTATAAAATACGCTACCATTTTATTATTTTTTAGAATGATCTTTTCAAAACCCAATTTTACAGCCATCCATCTTAATCTTACAACATTCAATAGTTCAGCTGTTTGTTCAGGGATTTCTCCAAATCTATCTTTTAAATTATCTTCAAAATCAAGGAGCTTTTCTTCTGTTTCAATATTATCTAATTCACGATAAAGTCTTATTCTCTCAGATATATTATTAATATAGCTGTCTGGGAAAAGGAGCTCCAAGTCGGTATCAATCTGACAATCATTAATAAATTTTTGTTGAGTAATTTGTTTCTCGGTTTCAATTTCTTGTTCCTTTTCATAAAGATCTTGAAAAGATGATTCTTTCAATTCCAGTATAGCCTCGTTTAGAATTCGGTGATAGGTTTCAAAGCCAATGTCGGTAATAAATCCACTTTGTTCACCACCTAATAGATTTCCTGCTCCACGTATATCTAAATCTTGCATTGCTATATTTAAACCACTTCCAAGTTCAGAAAATTCTTCAATTGCTTTTAGTCTTCTCCTGGCTTCCTGAGTTACTGAAACCAATGGAGGCGCAAGTAAATAGCAAAATGCTTTTTTGTTTGAGCGTCCTACACGTCCTCGCAACTGATGAAGATCACTTAATCCAAAATTCTGAGCATTGTTAATAATTATTGTATTTGCATTAGGTATATCTAATCCTGATTCAATTATTGTTGTCGCTATTAGAACATCGTAATCGTAATTAATAAAATCGAGCATTACTTTCTCAAGTTTCCTTCCTTCCATTTGTCCATGAGCCACAACGGTTCTTACATCAGGACAAAGTTTATTAATTAAAACCTCAACTTCCTGTATATTCTGAACTCTGTTGTGAATAAAAAATACTTGTCCGTTGCGTTGGAATTCATAATCAATAGCTTCTTTAATAATATCTTCATTGAAATTATATAGCTCAGTTAATATTGGATACCTGTTTGGTGGAGCTGTATTTATTATTGAAAGATCTCGAGCTCCCATCATTGAAAACTGCAGAGTTCTCGGAATAGGTGTTGCTGTAAGTGTTAATGTATCAACATTTAGTTTTAACTTTTTTAGTTTTTCTTTTACTGATACTCCAAATTTTTGTTCTTCATCAATTATTAATAATCCAAGGTCTTTAAAGCTTATATCTTTTCCAACTAGTTTATGAGTTCCAATAATTATATCTGTTTTTCCTTCTGCAAGATTCTTGATAATTTCAGTTTGTTGCTTTTTTGTTTTTAATCGGCTTATATATTCAACATTACATGGGAAATTAGCGAGCCTTTCACGAAAAGTGTGGTAATGCTGCAAAGCCAATATGGTTGTTGGAACCAAGATTGCAACTTGTTTGCTATCACTAACTGCTTTAAATGCAGCTCTAATAGCAATTTCTGTTTTCCCAAAACCAACATCACCACAAATTAAACGGTCCATTGGAGTACCTGATTCCATATCAGATTTAACAGATGTTGTTGATTTTAACTGATCAGGAGTATCTTCATATATAAAAGATGATTCTAATTCTTTTTGCAGATACGTATCTGCTGAAAATGAAAATCCTTTTTGCTCTTTACGTTGTGCATATAACTGAATTAATTCTTTGGCAATATCTTTAACTTTTGATTTTGTATTTTGTTTAAGTTTTTGCCATGCTCCGCTTCCCAGCTTATAAATTCTTGGAGGTTCAGCGTCTTTGCTCTTATATTTTGAGATTTTATGAAGTGAATGTATACTAATATATAAGGTGTCCTGATCTTTATATACAAGTTTTATTGCTTCCTGAATCTTCCCGTTTTTATCAATTTTTTCAAGACCTCCGAATTTGCCAATTCCATGATCTATATGTACAATATAATCCCCAGGATGCAATCCGGTTAATTCGCGTATAGTAATCTGATCTTTTTTTTGCAGACTGCTTTTAATCCTGAATTTGTGGTAACGTCCAAAAATCTGATGATCAGTATAAACACAAATTTTTATATCATGATCAATAAAACCTTCGTGAATGGTTTTTATTATTGGATTGAATTGAATTTCCGGATTTATATCATTAAAAATAGCTTTGAGACGTTCAATCTGTTTTACATTATCTGAAAGTATAAAAGTTGTATAATCATTTTCATTGTTTTGAAGGATATTTTCTCCTAACAACTCAAAATTTTTATTAAATGCAGGTTGATGTGCTGTATTAAACGAAATCTCGTTAAGGTTAAAATAGCTTTTATTCCCGAGCTCAATGCACTTGAACTTACTAATATGTTCAAGTAGCTTCTCTTTAGAGATGATTTGGTTCTCTTTCTCCTGTTCGGCTAACTTTACCTGTACTTCTGATATTCTATCTAAAGTATAGATGAGGTTTTCAGTCCAAACAATTGAATCTTGCTTAAAATAATGAAAAATAGATTCTGTTTGAACTAATTCCAAATTATCACTTTCAGGATTTACAATCTTCGGAACAATAGATATAGAATCGAAATTTTCTTTTGATAATTGATTTCCTATATCAAAGGAACGGATTGAATCAACCTCGTCACCAAAAAAATCTATTCGAAATGGATAGTCTGACGCAAATGAGAAAATATCTATAATACTACCCCGAATGGAAAACTGTCCGGGCTCATAAACAAAATCAACAATTTGAAAATCATATTCCTGCAATACTTCCTGAATAAAATCAATAGAAACTTGTTCACCAACATTTAGTTTTAGTGTTGAGTTTATTAAACTTTCTTTGGACACAACTTTTTCAATTATTGCCTCAGGATAAGTAACGACTATACTTTTTTCATTACTTGCAAGAGATTGCAGAGTTTCAGCCCGTAATAGGAGGTTTGAGCTATCTTCTTGTCCATAAACGATAGACCTTTTAAAGGAAGTTGGAAGGAGAAATGTTTTTTGTTTTGAAATTATTGACAAATCATTTTCAAAATACGCAGCAGATTCTTTATCTGGAAGTATTATTAAGTGATTAAAATTAAGTTTGCCGATGATTTTGGAAATATATAAGCTTTTTGAAGAACCATTAAGTTTTCCTATAAATACCTTGTTGTTATTTTTAATAGATGTAACACATTCAGTTATTTTTGAATGTTCCTTTACAAGACTATTTAAAAGTTTAATATCCAAGTTGCAATATTTTTTTAAAATAAAAAAGGCAGTTATCCTTAAAACTACCTTATTTATAAATATTTAAGAAGTGCTTAATTTTCAAACTTAGTAATAAAATCTTCAGCTTTAGTTACCATGTCTTTCGACCCGGTATATAAAGGAATTCTTTGATGCAATGTTTCAGGTTTAACATCAAGAATTCTTTGCTCTCCATCTGTTGCTTTTCCTCCGGCTTGTTCCGCAATAAAGGCCATTGGATTACATTCATACAGCAATCTTAATTTCCCATTTGGTGCACTAGCTGTTGTTGGATAAATAAATATTCCGCCTTTTAAAAGATTTCGATGAAAATCAGCAACAAGAGACCCAATATATCTTGCAGAATAAGGTCGGTTTGTTTTTTTATCTTTTTCCTGACAATACTTAATATATTTTTTAACTCCTTCAGGAAACTTATTATAATTACCTTCATTAAGGGAGTATATTTTACCAGCTTCAGGAGTCTTAATATTTGGATGTGAAAGACAAAATTCGCCAATGCCAGTATCCAAAGTAAAACCATTAACACCCATTCCGGTTGTGTAAACTAACATGGTTGATGAACCATATATAATGTATCCTGCTGCAATTTGCTTGCTCCCTTCTTGAAGGAAGTCGACCAATTGTGCTTTTTCTCCGCGAGGTGAGATTCTGCGGTAAATAGAGAAGATTGTACCAATTGATACGTTTACATCAATATTTGAAGATCCATCCAACGGGTCCATACATACAATGTATTTACCGTCTAATGAAAGTTCATCATCAAAAGTTATAATTTCCTGTTCTTCTTCAGAGGCAATTCCACAACATTCACCACTATCTTGTAAAGCATATGTAAACTGCATATCAGCAAATACATCAAGTTTCTGCTGACTTTCGCCTTGTATATTTATTTCACCTGCCTCGCCAAGAACATCAACTAATCCAGCTTTATTTACTTTTTTGTGTACAACTTTAGCTGCAATCCCAATATGATGAAGTAAATTTGATAGTTCTCCTTTAGCATATGGAATATTGGCTTGACGACGAATAATAAATTCGTTTAAGGTAGTTATGTTATAGCCTCTCATTAATCAATAATTAAAGAGTTAAAATGAAGAAAATTCAAAAGTAAATTGAATCTTTAATTTATATCCATACAAAAATACTTTTAATTTTATGAATAAGAATAAAATATTGAAAAAAACAATCAGTATCAAAGTTTTCATTGTTTTATAAAGCTTTAAATCGTTAGAAATGTTAAATTTGTAAGCTTTTATTTTTTAAAACTGATTTTTATATATGATTGTTTTTAAATTTGGTGGTACTTCAGTTAAAGACTCCGATGGAGTAAGAAATTTATTTAATATTGTTAAAACTTGCTCAGACAATTTAATAATTGTTGTTTCTGCATTGGGGAAAACTACAAATGCATTGGAAGAGATCTTGAAATTATCTCTTGATGAATCAGATAAGTGCAAAATTAAACTTGAAAGCTTAAAGGATTACCATTTTGACATAATTAAAAATTTATTTCCGGATAAAAAACACGAAATATACGAGCAGATAGAAGAACAATTCAAGAATCTTTACTCAGAGTCATTTGATAAAAAACACGATTCATTTGATTTAAAATATGATCAAGTTGTTTCTTTTGGAGAAATATTCTCTACTAAAATTATAAGTGCTTTTTTAAATTCACAAGAATTTTCAAATAAGTGGATCGATATAAGAAAAGTTTTAATTACAGATGATACGTATCGAGAAGCAAAAATTGATATGAAGTTGAGTAAAACTAAGGTTGAAGAAAATATTAGTTTTAAGGATAACAATATATATTTAACACAAGGTTTTATTGGTGGTTCAAAAAGCGGATTTGTAACTACACTTGGAAGAGAAGGCTCAGATTATACCGCCGCAGTATTAGGCAATTTGTTAGATGCGGAAAAAGTTGTGGTTTGGAAAGATGTTGATGGTGTTTTAAATGCAGATCCACAATATTTTAATGAAACAAAGAAACTCGATAAAATTTCATATCAGGAAGCAGTAGAGCTTGCGTATTTTGGTGCTAAGGTTATCCATCCCAAAACCTTAAAACCTCTTCATAATAAGAATATTCCATTGTTTGTTCGGTCATTTATAAATCCTGAAGGTCAAGGAACTGAAATTGATTGTTTTCAGAAATACGATCAGAATTTGCCTATTTTTATCTTAAAGAAGGATCAAATGCTTATAAGCCTGTTTCCAAAAGATTTATCTTTTGTTATGGAAGACGAGCTAAGTAAAATTTTCTCATATTTATCTGAACAACGCATTAGGGTAAATCTTATTCAGAATTCTGCTATTAGTTTTTCTCTTTGTATTGATAATGCAAATAGTAAATCAAAACAGTTGCTTGAAAAATTTAAAGATGATTATAAAGTTTTATATAATGATCAGCTGGAGTTGTTGACAATAAGACATTACTCCGAGGAAGCAATAAAAAAAGTAACAGAAGGTCGTAAGATTTATATTGAACAGAGAAGCCGACATACCTCTCATTTCGTTATTAAGTAAACTCAGCAATTATTTTATCTGCTAAAAATTCAGAAAGTTTAACATTCGATTCGTGTGTCCAGCCTGCGATATGAGGTGTTAAAACTACTTTTTCGTTATTTATTAAATATTGAAACGCTTCAGGTAAATCATTGTCTGAGTGTAAGCTTTCAAAAGATGTTTGTTCATATTCCAGAACATCTAGTGCAGCTCCTAAAACCTTGCCTATTTTCATATTTTTAACCAGATCCTCAGTCTTTACAACTTTCCCTCGCGCAGTATTTATAATATAGATGTCCTTTTTAAAACGATTTATAAAATCATCGTTTACCATAAATTTTGTTTCATCTGTAAGGGGTACATGTAAGCTAAGGATATCTGTATGTTCAAACAACTCTTCCAGCGAGTTTTCAGTAACAAATTCATTAGAGTAATTGAATTTATATTTATCGAAAGCAATAACTTTTGCTTCGAATCCCTTTAATCTTTGTGCAAAAGCACCTCCCATATTTCCGTATCCAATAATCCCAACAGTTTTTCCTTTTATCTCTAAACCACGATTCCCTTCACGAATCCATTTTCCGTTTCGTACTTCAAAATCTGCTTTAATTATATTATTAAATAATGTAAGGAGCATTCCAAGAGCTTGTTCTCCAACAGCATCTCTGTTTCCTTCCGGAGAGTTAAAGCATTTTACTCCTTTCTGCTCCGCATATTCAACATCAATGTTTTCTAATCCTGCACCAACTCGTCCAATAAATTTAAGTTTGGAGGCAACATCAATAATGGTTTTATCTATTTTGATCTTACTCCTTATAATAAGACCATCATAATTTTGTATGATATCAATTATTTTAACGGGATTTATTTCAGGTAAATAATCACAAATAAACCCTGCTTGGGTAAGTTTTTCAGGAAGGCTTTTATGAGTTGAGTCGATAAAAAGGACTTTTAATACACTTTTCATTAGAACATATTATTTAAAATAGACTTTAAATGCGGGTTTGTATCCTTTTATTTCTCCTTCCTGATTATAAACCTCATAAGCAAGCATAATTGAATAAACTTTTTTTACCATTATATGATTTTCGGTATCAAAGAACCAGGCTTCTTCAAATTGAACTTTAGCAATTCTATCTCTGCTGAACTCAGGATCATTTTCCAATGATTTTATATCATTAATTTCTAAGGGAACATCTTGGAAAAACTCATAAGGAACTAATTTACCATTGTAAATTGAGTTGAAAATTTCTTCAACCAAAACATCTTTTTTAAGATTCCTCAAGCAGTAATCAGTCCATTCATTACTATCGGGATTCTGTATTAAAACATCATTAATAATAGTATCAGCAATAACAGAAAAGTTATTTTCTCTTCCTATATCTACTTTTTTTACTTCAATGTCTTTCTGGTTACAGCTAAAAAATACTCCAGAAAGTATAACTGAAAAAAGAATATATTTATTTTTCATAAGAGTTATTGATTAATAGGTTCTATAGTTATCTGTCAAATTGAAGCCTTTGACCTTTTGTAGATTCATCAAACTTACCATTGTCAAATACAATATTACCGTTCACAATGGTATGAGTAATTTTAGAGTTAAATGTAACTCCTTGAAATGGAGACCATTTACACTTGTAATAAGTGTTTTCGTCTTTTACTGTCCAGGGCGAACTAAGATCAACTATTGTTAGATCTGCGCAATAACCCTCTCTAATAAACCCTCTGTCTTTGACTTGAAAAATCTCTGCTGGTGTGTGGCACATTTTATTAATTACATCATTTAAAGATATTTTATCTTGATGATATAACTCAAGCATAGCAACCAGTGAATGTTGCACTAAAGGCCCTCCCGAAGGAGCTTTGAAATACGTATTTGATTTTTCTTCAAAAGTGTGTGGAGCATGATCAGTTGCAATAACATCAATTTTATTGCTTTTTAGACCTTCTATTAAGCCTAATCTATCTTTATCCGTTTTAATTGCAGGATTCCATTTTATCCTTGTTCCATATTTTTCATAATCCTGATCAGAAAACCACAAATGATGAACACAAACTTCTGCAGTTATTCTTTTTTCCTTAGAAGGTCTCTTGTCATCTAAAAGCTCTAACTCTTTAGCAGTGCTTAAGTGCAGAATATGTAATCTCGAATTATATTTCTTAGCTAATTCAACTGCAAGCGATGATGATTTAAAACAAGCTTCTTCACTGCGGATGAAGGGATGATACTTTAATGGTAGATCCTCACCATATTCTTCTTTATATTTAGCAGTATTCTTTATAATAGTTTCTTCATCTTCACAATGTGTCGCAATTAAAAGGGGCGATTCTGAAAAGATCTTGGATAAAGCTTCTTCGTTATCAACAAGCATATTACCCGTCGATGATCCCATAAAGACTTTAACACCACAGACCTTTCTTGGATCAGTTCTTTTTATTTCTTCAATATTATCATTAGTTGCACCTATATAAAAAGAATAGTTTGCCAAAGATTTTTCGGCAGCGATTTTATATTTTTCTTCCAGGACCTCCTGTGTAGTAGTTTGAGGCTTAGTATTTGGCATTTCCATAAAAGAAGTAATTCCACCAGCAACAGCTGCTTTTGCTTCAGTATAAATTTCTCCTTTATGTGTGAGACCTGGTTCTCTGAAATGAACCTGATCATCAATTATTCCAGGAAACAGGAACTTGCCTTCACCATTAATAATTTTTTGGGCATCTATATTCTGAGGTTCTTCGCCAGCATATATCTTTTCAATTTTGCCATTCTGAATTAATACACTTCCTGTAAACTGAGTGTCTTCGTTTACAATTGTGATGTTTTTTATAAGTAAACTATACATTATATTATAGTTGATTATTTTTCTAACTTATATTTCCTGAAAAAACTTCTGAATTTCATTTTAATTACTCCCCAAATAGCCTCATTAAAAATCCCCCCGCTCATTTTTGAAACACCTTCCTGCCTCTCAGTGAAAATAATTGGAACTTCTAATATATTAAAACCAAACTTCCACGTAGTAAATTTCATCTCAATCTGAAAAGCATAGCCTTTTAACTTTATTTTATCAAGATTTATGGTTTCTAGAACTTTTCTTCTGTAACATTTAAATCCGGCGGTAGTGTCCCGAACATCCATACGTGTTATCATTCTTACATATATCGATGCAAAATACGACATTAATATTCTACCCATTGGCCAGTTAATAACATTAACCCCCGAAATGTATCTTGATCCTATTGCTAAATCTGCACCATTTTTACATGCTTCATATAGTTTAATTAAATCTTCAGGATTGTGTGAAAAATCAGCATCCATCTCACAAATATAATCGTAGTTATTATCAAGAGCCCATTTAAATCCAGTAATATATGCTGTTCCTAGACCAAGTTTTCCTTCTCTTTCAATCATAAAGAGCTTGCTGTCATATTCTTTTTGTAATGATTTTATTACATCTGATGTTCCATCAGGAGAACCATCATCTATAATTAGTAAATCAAATTTGGAAGAAAGCAAAAATACCTTTCTAACCATCTTCTCAATGTTCTCAATCTCATTATATGTGGGAATAATAACCAGTTTTTTGATTGTCATTTTTGAATTCATTTATTATAATAATAATCTATAAGGCGAAGATAAAACATTTATTTCAATTTGATTTATTTTAACTTAAAATGACTTTTTTTTAAAATTATTTAATTGGACTTTAATTCTTTAGATAAAGTGAGTAAAAAAAGTGTAGTAAAAGACTTGCAGAATTAAAAACAATTTCTACATTTGCAATCCCAAATACGGGAATAAGTTCTTGAAATAGATTATAAGAAACGCTGCTAAAGAAAAGGCAAAAATTTTCCAAAAAAGATTTGGAAAATTGGGATTAAAGTTTTTATATTTGCAGCCGC
>DAOWGM010000027.1 GCA_030637515.1 Bacteroidales bacterium | reverse complement strand
TGGCCCCATATTAAAACTACCCAATGGGACAAAAACCATTCCATATGGTTGTGATTCAAACCAGCCTTTTCTGCCTTGAACTCCAGTTAGTTCTCCTGCATTGTAATTACTACAACCAAATGAAAGTGCCAATAATAAACTAACTACAAGTAATTTTTTCATGATATTTCAAATATTTATTTTGCAAAATAGCAATAATTCTTCAATTTTATATTATAACTGACTATAAAAATCTTATACTTTTATACTTTTCCGGTGTTTTATCTTTCTTAACATCTAAGCAAAATCCCATCATTATTTCATGTGTACCATCGTTATACCCCATTAATTCTGACACAACAAAATCGTAAGAATAACTTACTTTCACCCATTTAAATAATTCCATACCAAAAATTCCAGTAATTGCTTTATCCGTTCTTAAAGAAACGCCTCCCCATATCTTTTTATTGTATTCGATTAATCCGGTAACAGCCAACTGACTATTTGTACCATCTGATCGAACAAAAATATTTGGTTTGAATTCTAACAAAGGATTTGCAAAAGCTAAATTATACCCGGCTGTTATATAATAGTGTCTTTTTAATGCGACTTTTGTTGTACTTGAGCCATCCTCATTACTGTTAAACTCAAATTCAGACTCTAACAAATGAGTTGAAGAAATCCCTAAATATAAATCTTCTGTTTTATAAAATAATCCGAATCCAAAATCTAACAAATTAAAATCATTACTACCATCAATTGGAATAGCAACATCATTATTTGCCTCAACGTCAGGTGTAATCCATTGAGAATCTCCCAAGTCTACAGCAGAATTAGCAACTCCCCATTTAACTCCAATTCCTAAATTACCATTTCCTAAAGATGCCTTATAAGCTATAGATAAATTTAATTTAAAATTTTTATCAAATCCCAGTTCGTCATTTTCTAAAGAAATACCTAATCCAAATCTGTTTTTTATTGCTGCATCAACATTAAAAACTGTAACAGATGGTGCTCCATCCCCAAAACCTGTCCATTGTGATCTTTGTAATGCGTATGCGCATATTTTACCATCGCTTCCTGCATATCCGGGATTTGTTAACAACTGAGTGTATGCAACTTGGCTAAATTGAGACTCTTGCTGTGCTTTTAATAACACAGTTGCCATTATAAAAATAGAAAGAAAAAAAGTGTATTTTTTCATAAAAAGTTGTATTCCTCAATTAGAGTTAATGCTTACCAAAGGTAAAATAAACAAAAAATAAATTTCTATACAAACTTTATCAACAATTAAATGTTAACATCTTATGTAAAGGTATAGTTTTATACTCTTGAAAAGTAATAAAGTTACTTTTACCAAAAAAAAATCTTAATTTATTTTCTGAAAAGCTTTTAGCCATCTTTCGGGAACATCTCCATTACTTGCATTTTGATAATCATCAAAAGTACATGAAACTAAAAGATTTCTTAATCTGTTAGATTTAAACGAAGGAACTTCCATCCACCAACGATCGGTTTTTTCACTTTTATAAAAAATTAATTCATACTCAAAAGTATCTAAATTAACTATAAACTTTTTATAATCATTAGGATTTTCTAATGGGTATTCTGATATTCTATTACTATAACCATTAATAAAATACCAAATTATTTGTGCTATTAAATGTGCTGTTTGATTATTTAAATCTATGCTGTTTAAATAATCGTATATTCCAAAAGATGTTAATTTACTACTCATCCCGGCATATCTCGCAAGTTGACAAATTTCTTCGCCATAATAACCATTTGGGGATGGATTTATTTGCCCAAAGGCTTCTGATTGCCTTATTGATGATATATTAAGTCCTATTGAATCGGCATCTCTAAAAATTGGCTCTACTTCTTTTATTCTGGATCTGATATATCCGAGCCTATAGTAAGAATGTAAATTATCTGACAAATATTTTATTATATCAGAATTTACAAAATGAGATTGATATCCAATATTTACAAATGAAAACAAAGCCTCATTTTCTTCAACCAAAATTTTCCAGAGTGGAGATTTGTAAGCAGTTTCTTTATTTTCAACAATACTGATTGTACTATCGATAGATACTAAATTAATTTTTTGATCCAGTTTTTTATATGCTAAATAATTAGGATAAATAATATTTTCTGAAGATCCAATAATAACAGGGAGAACACCTAAGGAAATTAATTCAATTAAAACATCTCTTAATCCAATAATATTATCGTTTTTAGTTTTACCATATTTTAGGTTTCCCAAATCATAAATACGTGGTTTTTTTTCGAATGAAGTTAGACTATATAGCGATTCCCTAATTTTGACTAAACCATTAGCAGAATTATTTAATTCGTTATAATCATTGTCAACAACGCCAAAAATCGCAATGTCATAATTGTCAATATTCTTTATTTGATTTTCAGCAGAATGAAAAGAGACTGACTTTAGTAACTGATGTTTAGAGTTTATATAATTTTTACTAACATCCCCAATATCAATTGGATCAAAATATTCATTTAAATTCATCAAAAAAATTATTCTTTAATTGATACTTATATGCTTACTTTTTCTTTGTTGTTGTTTTTTTTACCACCTTTTTCTTCGTCGTTTTTTTAGGAGCAGTCTTTTTAGTTGTGGTTTTTTTAGCTGCTGCTTTAGCTCCTTTAGGTGCTGGCTGATCTTTCATTATTTTTAAAATCTCAGCATATCCCAATTCTGCTGCTTTATCTTTGTCCTTATAATCCTTGGGGAGTTTATAATTCAACTTCCCATGTTTAATATAAGCACCCCATCTACCAACTTGAACCGAAAGTGTTTTATCTTCCGAAAAAACAGTTATCATTTTTTCAATATCTGCTTTTCTTTTTTCTTCAATAAGTTCAATGGCTCTAGGGAGTTCAACTGTATATGGATCGTCAATATCTTTTTTCAAGGAAACAAATTTACCGTCATGAACAACATATGGCCCAAATCGTCCTATTGAGGCAGACACTTTCTTGCCTTCATACAAACCAAGATCTCTAGGCAGTTTAAATAGCTCAAGTGCTTCTTCAAGACTTATTGTTTCAAGACGCTGTCCGCGTTGTAATGAGGCAAATTTAGGTTTTTCTTCATCATCTTTTAATCCCAATTGTACCATTGGCCCATATGGCCCGATTTTAACAGAAACAGGCCTGCCAGTTGCAGGATCTTCCCCTAATTCTCTTTCTCCAACACTTCTGCTTGATGTTTCTAAGGTTGTTTCAACTGTTTTATGAAATGGTTTATAGAATTTATTTATCATATCAGTCCAAACCAATTTCCCGTCAGCGATTTCATCAAATTCTTCTTCAACAGATGCTGTAAAGTTGTAATTTAAAATTTCTTTAAAATGTTCTGTCAAAAAATCATTTACTACCATCCCAATATCATTCGGAAAGAGTTTGTTTTTTTCGGCACCTGTTATTTCGGTTCTGGTTTCTTTTTCAATTTTGCCGGCTTTTAAAAGAATCGAAGTGTATTTCCTTTCAGTTCCTTGTCGTTCTTCCTTTGCTACATACCCACGATTTTGAATAGTTGATATTGTTGGCGCATAAGTTGACGGACGGCCAATGCCTCTTTTTTCCAGTTCCCGGACTAAACTGGCTTCAGAAAAACGCGGCGGCGGCTTGGTAAAGTGCTGAGTAGGCAGCAATTGTTCTAATTTAAAAGTATCGCCTTCTGTTACCGCAGGTAAAATAACTTCTTCAGCCGTTTTAGCCAGGGCTTTCATCAT
>DAOWGM010000013.1 GCA_030637515.1 Bacteroidales bacterium | reverse complement strand
TTGGGAGTTTAGCTCTTATCTTGATTACGCGGGCTTACGAAATGGTACTTTAGTAAATAAAGAACTTGCTTTAAAATTGATAAACTTCGATAAAGAAAATTTTTCGGCTCAGAGTTATTGTGTTATTACTGAGAAGTATTTAAAAGGGATTTGGTAGATTGTGGAAGAGAGTTGCTAAGCACCTCAAAGGTGCTTAGCAAGGAATAAGCCAAGTAACGTTATATTCCCGCGTAAAACGTGTGTACTTTCAAGAATAATTTGTCCACAATTAAAAGATTATAACATTATTTAGAATAGAGGATGTTGATAACTGATTAAATATCAGATATACAGTATGTTAAGACGCTTGTATTATTAGATTTATAAGAATGATTTCCATGTAAAAGAGCGATTCTAACTGATATGTCTTTGATTCCGGTTAAAAAATGTTTTATTTTGTCGCCTTATTAAAAAGAACTGCAAAACAGTTCTTATTTAGTTTATGGATTATAAGTATCTTAAAATATATACATTCCTTTCATTGTTTTTTGTAGTTGCTGTAATATCTGCTGGTATTCACTATACTTCACCTGGAGCAACACGCAATAAAAAAGAAATCATATCAAATTCTTCGAGGAAAGAGATCGAGAAAATATTCTATCAGGGAAAGGCAAATAAGATAGATTCTTTGATGCAGAAGAGAGCAAAACAGAACTATTTTAATGGGAATGTACTTGTGGCTTATAAAGGTCAATGTATTTATAATAAGTCGTTTGGTTATGCCGATATGCTTAGAAGAAAAGAGCTTAAAAATGATGACATTTTTCAGTTAGCTTCTGTAAGTAAGCAATTTACTGCAATGGCTATAATGATTTTGAAAGAAAGAAATCAGCTTAGCTACGATGATTCAGTTACGAAATATATTCCTGATTTTCCTTATCCACGGATAACTGTCAGAATGCTTTTAAATCATACTTCGGGTTTGCCAAATTATTATTGGTTAGTAGAACATCACTGGCTCGGTAAGAAATCTCCGGATAATAATGAAATTATGGAATTGTTGGCAAAACATAAGTTAGGTCTATATTTTACTCCTGGAAGAAGGTGGGATTATTCAAATACCGGATATGTAGTTTTAGCTTCAGTTGTTGAACAAATTTCAGAACAAAATTTTGCAGGCTTTATGCATAAGAATGTTTTTGAGCCGTTAAAAATGAATAACTCGTTTGTATACAGCAGTTCATTGAGTAATACCAAAAAAGATAGGTTAATTGGATATTATTATCGTAGCCGACGATACAGAATGATCCCTGAAACCGTTAATGACGGAGCAGTTGGAGATAAAGGTGTTTATTCTACTACAGAAGATTTGTTTAAATGGGATCAAGGGCTTTATAGTAATACTCTTGTTTCTCAGGAAACATTGGACGAAGCAATTTCTACTTTTAAATTAAGAGATAAATATGAGATTCCTTATGGATTCGGTTTTCGAATAAAAACAAGGAATGATAAAAAAGTCGCTTATCACCATGGAAAATGGAATGGATTCAGAACCAGCCTCCTTCGTTATGTGGAAGATACAAATACAGTTATTGTTTTAAATCATACATCATCTTCACTTAATAATGCCATTATAAGAGATATTCAGCAAGTTTTAGACGACTCCTTGAAATTTGATATGACTCACGAAGTTGTTGCTTCTATTTTAGACGATGGTCTTGAAAGTGCTGTTGAATTTTATTTTAAGCAAAAATCACTTAAAGATTTTAAACTTGATACCGTAAAAATATCAAAGGCAAGCGAAATATTATACGATACTAATAAACCTGTTACTGCAGAAAAACTGGTTTTATTTAATAAAATGTATTCAAATGGAGAGTTGGATACGAATTTTATGAATGATAGAAATTTCTTAAAGTCGCTATCAATTAGACCTTAAATTTAGGATATCTTATCCAAGTTCACTTATTCTTTCTAATCCTTTTAAATCCAGAATTTTTATTTTTCTTCCGTCAAGAGCAATGATTTTTTCACTTGCAAACGTAGATAAAGTTCTAATTGCATTTGAAGTTGTCATGTTTGAAAGATTTGCGATATCCTCGCGTGAAAGATAAACTTTAATGGTAGCTTCGTCATCTTCAATACCATAAGTGTCTTTTAAGAATAAAAGCGACTCTGCCAAACGACCTCTGATATGTTTTTGTGTAAGTGTAACTGTTCTGTTATTTGAAAATCCAAGTTCAGAAGCAAGCGATCTAATAATGCTAAATGATAATTCAGAATTTGCACTTAAAATTTTATAAAGGGTTTCTTTTTCAATGGTACAAATAACACAGTCTTCAATAGCTTCAGCTGAAGCTAAATAGTTTTGCTCTGCGAATAATGCCCTGTAACCAATAAAACCTACAGGTTTTGCCATTCGAACAATTTGTTCGCGACCGCCTACACCTTCTTTAAATATTTTCACCTTGCCTTTGGAAAGACAAAGTAAACCGTTGGGTTTATCACCTTCTTTGTAGATTATATCGTTCTTTTTATAATAAGTACAAGTGCTGTTTTTTTTAAGTAGTTCTTTTTCGTCTTGATTAAGAACGCTGAAAACAGACATTTGGTTGTCAATTATATTATGGCATTCAATATTCATCGATAGATTTTTTATAAAAATATGTTAAAAAACATACAAATGTATAATTTTAGCCCAAAACTATAAAATATTTTTTTGAAAATCGTTTTTAGCTACTAATATCTGATTAAAATAATATAGAAAGGTTTAAACAACAAATCTTTCTTTTTATAAATTAATGATATTTTGCAACCAGAGGCATCCTTCGTCCAGCACCAAATGCCTTTGATGAAATTCTTAAGATAGGAGGAGCCTGATAGCGTTTGTATTCATTGCTATCTACAAGTTTTATTATTCTTTCAACTAAGACTTTTTCCCAGCCATCCTCAATTATTTCTTCAGGCGTTTTTTGTAATTCAATATATTCAAAAAGTATTTTATCGAGAATGTCGTAATCTGGTAATGAGTCAGAATCTTTTTGCTCAGGACGTAATTCTGCTGAAGGCGGTTTTACAATAGTGTTTTCAGGTATTACTTCGGAATCCTTGTTAATATATCTTGCTAATTTGTACACATCAGCCTTATACACATCTCCTAAAACTGATAAGCCGCCGTTCATATCTCCGTACAGAGTTCCATAACCAACCGCCGATTCACTTTTATTTGAAGTGTTTAATAGTATATGACCGAATTTATTTGATAAAGCCATAAGCATAGTTCCTCTTGCTCGTGCCTGGATGTTTTCTTCTGTAATATCTTCTTCTAATCCTTTAAACATTTTTTTTAGAGAATCATTAAAGCTGTCAACAACATCTTGAATATCTACAGTATCGTGTCTTACTCCTAAATTTTTAGCAAGAACTTCAGCATCGGTAATTGAATGGTCAGATGAATATTTTGATGGCAAAAGTAAAACTCTTAAATTTTCAGGTCCAAGTGCTCGTGCTGCTATTACAAGAGCAACAGCAGAATCTATTCCTCCTGATAATCCTAAAGTTGCATTGGTGAATTTCATTTTTTTGAAATAATCACGTACACCTAAAACAAGAGCATCATGAATTTTTGCAATTACATTAGGATCTTCATCAATTGTTTTCTTAATCGTACATTTTTTAATTTCATTCAGATCAAATATTTTATAATCCTCACCAAATAATTTCATTTCATCAGCAATAGTACCATCTGGATTAACAACTAAAGAACCTCCATCAAAAATTAGCTCTGTTTGAGCACCTGTCTGATTTATAGTAAAAACAGGAAGGTTGTATTTTTTTGCATTTCGGATGAATACATTTTTTCTGCCCCAGATTTTGGTGTAAGAAAATGGTGAGGCAGCTATATTCAGAATAAAATCAGGTTTGTATTCAATAAGCTTATCCATTGGTGTTACATTGTATAACTGGTTCTTTGCAAAAGGATTTTCTGCCGGTTGAATGTCCCACAAGTCTTCGCAAATAGTTATAGCAATTTTTTCACCTTTATATTCAATTATATTGAATTTGTCATTTGGCTCAAAATATCTGTACTCATCAAAAATATCGTAGGTAGGTAATAAAGTTTTATTCTGAATAAGTTTAACTTCAGCATCCTGAATAAAAAGTGCTGAGTTGTAAAGTCTTTTTCCCTTTTGATGAAAATTTAAAGTAGGAGATCCGATAACTACAGCAATATCTTTACAACTTGCTGTAATTTCTTCAATGGCTGCTTCGCATTGTTCAATAAAGGATTTTTTTTCTAATAAATCCTGTGGAGGATATCCGCAAACTGATAATTCAGAAAAAACGATTAAATCAACCTGATCTTTTTTAGCTTTTTCAATATGATATAGAATCTTTGATGTGTTTTTTTCAAAATTACCTATATGATAATTTAGTTGAGCCAGAGCAATTTTCATATATATTAAGTTTCAGTGTTAAAATAATACTCCAATACGAATTGCAACATTACCTAAAGTAACTTTGCTGTCATTGTCGTCAGTTGTTATATTAACAAAACCATTAGTATAAGTTAAGCCTACTACCATTGCTGCATTTCCTCCAATAGAATATTCTGCTCCAGCGCCAATGTAATATCCCAAATTAAATAAACGAATTTCATCGCTTATATTTTCATTTTGAAGCTCATAGTTATCAACTTCTCCTACAGCTTTTATGTTAATACCTCCATTTAATCCTAAATGTGTGAAAAATGTCCAATAACCAATTTCGTTGGTTTTTAATTTTAAACCTAATGGAATTTCAATGTATTGTAATTTGTAATGAACAGTGCTTCCTGCAGCAGCTAATGTATCAGTTCCGCTTCCCGTTTGAAGGTATTTTTCGGTCTCAAATTTTAAACTTCCACCTGTATTATCAATCGATATACCAGTCATTACTGCATAATTCTTAGCAAAAAAATTATCAACGTTTAATCCAATGTTTACACCAAATTTTGAAGCATCATTATCAATTGAAGTTAAATCTGATTTCATCCAGGCAAATTTAGGATCAACAAAAACGGTAAATCGCAAGTTGCTTTGGGCAAATGTGTTGATACATGAAACGGCTAATATTGCAATAAATAAATACTTTTTCATACGATAATTGTTAAATTTATAAAGGTCATATGGAACCGAACATAAAAAATAATCATTAAAAATATGAATAAATAATGATTTTCTTTATTCTTGTTTCATACTTTTAAGCTTTGTTTTTAGTTAATACAAAAATATAAAAAATCAGTTCAATGAAAACGTTTTTTGTGGATTGTATTCAAAAATCAGACCTTAATTGGAAATTTTTAAAAGTATTACCATGATAAAAAGAAATTTAGTGTACTTAGGGCTTATAGTAATATTGTTAAATGCTTGTATTAAAAATGATAAGCCAAACGTCGATATTTCTGATATACAGTTAAATATTGAGATTAAAAGGCTTGATCAGGAACTTTTTGAAATAGATCCTGGAAATATTGAGAATGAGCTTGCAACGATTATTGAGAAATATGGTGAGTTTTTTGAAATTTATAATTACAAAGTTATTAATCTTAGTAGTCCTTACAATATAAATTATCCTGAATATTTGAATGGATTTATTACTGATTATACAATGAATAGTGTATATGTTAAAACAGCAGAAGTTTTTCCCGATTTTTCTGAATTATCAGATCAGCTAACCGAAGCTTTTAAATACTATAAATATTATTTTCCAGTAAAAGTTGTACCTGAGGTTTTTACTTATATTGGGGGATTTAATCAATCAATAGTTGTTGCAGACAGTATTTTGGCAATTGGAATTGATAAATACATAGGATCGGATTGTGAGTTTTACGACAGGCTTGGAATAGCAAATTACCTTCAGTTAACTATGAATCCTGAAAATATCCCTGCAGATGCAATGCGTGCATGGGCTCTTACAGAATTTGAGTATAATGATTCTATCGATAATCTTGTAAATAATTTAATTTATCATGGTAAAATTTTATATTTTCTTGATGCTATTTTGCCTGAATTTACTGATTCTTTGAAAATTGGATTTTCAGAAGATCAGATAAGATGGTGTAAATCTAATGATAAGCAAATGTGGAATTATTTGATTGACCAGAAATTACTTTTCTCAACTGATTATAAAGTTATAAACCAACATATTAATCCTGCTCCTTTTACTCCCGGATATCCTACAGATTCCCCAGGAAGAGCATCAGTTTGGTTAGGTTGGCAAATTGTACGTGCATATATGCAAAGAAACCCAAAAGTTACTTTAAACGATTTAATGCATGGCGATGATTATCAAAAAATACTTTCCCAATCAAGATACGAACCGTAAACAGATTAGCCATAGGTGTAGTTTTGTTTTCTGTTTAACTGTAAAGTGCTTATCAATCAGTGATTTTAAAAAATAGTTGAACAAAATATTTTGTTAAGCGTTTCTATATAAAAAATTAACAAATCGATTCATTTATTTATATAGATTTGTTACTTTTATAGAAGTTTGGCTTTAAAATAATCACATTAAAATATCAACCCCTATGAAATCAGACATTGAAATTGCTCAAGGTACAAAGATCCAGCCTATTGTTAATATTGCTAAGAAATTAAATATTAAGGAGGATGATCTTGAATTATATGGAAAATATAAAGCTAAATTGCCTTTAAAATTAATTGATGAGAAAAAATTAAAAAAGGCCCAGTTGATACTGGTTACAGCGATAACTCCAACTCCTGCCGGCGAAGGAAAAACTACTACCTCAATTGGATTAGCTCAAGCTTTAAATAAAATTGGTAAAAAAACTACTGTAGTACTTAGAGAACCTTCTTTAGGACCTGTATTTGGGATAAAAGGTGGAGCCGCAGGTGGAGGGCATTCACAAGTAATTCCAATGGAGGATATAAACTTGCATTTTACTGGAGACATGTCTGCTGTTGAAAAAGCTCATAATTTATTAGCAGCATTAATAGATAATAATCTACAGTTAAAAAAAGGAAACTTGGGAATTGATCCACGAACCGTAGAATGGAAACGGGTAATGGATATGAATGATCGTTCATTACGTAATACTGTCATTGGATTGGGCGGTCCAAAACAAGGTGTTCCAAGGGAAACAGGTTTTTACATTACAGCTGCCTCTGAGGTTATGGCTACTTTATGTATGGCTAAAGACTTACCTGATCTTAAGAAGAGATTAGGAAATATATTTGTTGGCTATACTTATGATGATAAACCTATTTTTGCACGCGATCTGAAAGCAGAGGGCGCAATGACAGCATTATTGAAGGATGCTATTAATCCAAATCTGGTTCAGACCTTGGAAGGTACACCTGCAATTATTCATGGAGGACCGTTTGCAAATATCGCTCAAGGAACAAATACTATTATTGCAACAAAAATGGGAATGTCACTTAGTGAATATGTTGTTACAGAAGCTGGTTTTGCAAGTGAGCTTGGTGCTGAGAAGTTTTTTAATATAAAAGCCCAATTTGGTGGTTTGAAGCCAAATGCTGTTGTTATAGTTGCTACAATAAGAGCATTAAAATATCACGGAGGAGTAAAATTAGTCGATTTACAAAATGAAGATTTAAGTGCTTTAGAAAAAGGATTAGAAAACCTTGATAAGCATATTGAAAATATGGAACATTACGGATTTCTGCCTGTTGTTGGAATAAATAAATTTACATCAGATACCGATGCTGAAGTAGAATTGTTAAAGAAACATTGTGATGGTTTAGGTATTACAGTTGCATTAAATGATTCATGGGCAAAAGGTGGTGATGGAGCAATTGAATTAGCAGAAAAAGTAGTTGAAGCTGTTTCAGATTGTCCTACATGTTTTAAGCCTTTGTATAAGTTAAACTGGAGTTTTGAAGATAAAATTGCTGCAATTGCAACAAAAATGTATGGTGCTAAAAATGTTGAATATACTGTTGTTGCTAAAAATAAACTTAAGAAAATAACTGATCTTGGTTTTGGAGATTTGGCAGTATGTATTGCAAAAACACAGAAATCATTGTCTGACGATCCAAAAAAGAAGGGAAGACCAAGAGATTTTACTGTTAAAATACGAGACGTAGAACTTTCTTCAGGAGCCGGATTTATTGTTCCAATTGCAGGAACCATTATGAGAATGCCTGGATTGCCAAGTGTACCTTCAGCTGAAAAAATTGATGTTGACGAAAATGGCAATATTACAGGTTTATTCTAAATTCAGAAATTAAAATATTTAAGGTTCATGCTTCAGGGTATGAACCTTTTTTATTTCTTATTATTTATATCTTTGTTACTCTTTAAAAAAATGACATGAGATTTCTTACAAGAACAATTATGAAAAGACAGCTATCAATTTTATTTATCCTGATTTTAACTATTTCGTTAAGTTGTATGCAAAACCAGGAAAAAACAGATCTCAAAATTCGACAAGTTGTCGATACTATTGGCTTTGCAAAATATGATTGGCAAATGGATAGCATTATGAATAGATTAACTATTCCTGTTGATCAGGATAAAACTTGGAGAATAGCAATAACTCCACATGATGATTATGCATATGTAAGTAATTTATATCTACAAGTGTTGAATGGCATTAAAGCAAAAACGGTTATTTTATTCGGTGTTGCTCATAAAGCTCGAAATTATAATCTGGAAAATCAAATTATTTTCGATTCTTATGATTATTGGTCAGCACCTTATGGTAATGTAAAAGTCTCTGGATTAAGAGATGAAATAATTTCAAAACTACCTGATAGTTTAAGAATGGTTCATGATGAAATGCAAAGTGTTGAACATTCAATTGAAGCACTTATTCCATTTTTACAATACAACAATCGTAAACTTGAGATTATTCCAGTTTTGGTTCCATATATGTCGTTTGATAAGATGCAACAAATAGTAGAGCCTTTTGCTGAAATTTTATCTGAAATTATGATCGAAAAAGATCTAAAATGGGGGAGTGATATTGCAGTTGTAATTTCAACCGATGCTGTTCATTATGGTGATGAAGATTGGGGTGGTAAAAATTATGCACTATACGGAACTGATAGTTTAGGATTAATTCAAGCTCGAAATCACGAAATGGAAATCATTAATAATTGTTTAGTGGGTGATATTACTGAAGATAAAATACAGAAGTTTGTAAATTATACTGTTCAGGAATCAGATTATAAGGAATATAAATGGACTTGGTGTGGAAGATATTCAGTACCTTTTGGTTTGTTAACTGCTATAGAGTTGAATAAGAAAATGAATGGTCTTGAATTAAATGGTGAGTTTATTGGATATTCAAATAGCATTGATCATCCTATTTTAAAAGTGGACGATTTACAAATGGGAACAACAGCTCCGGCCAATCATCATCATTGGGTTGGATATACTGCTGTTGGATATGAATAAAAAAAAGGCGCTTTTTAGCACCTTTTTTATTCTAAAGTTTAATAACTCTACTAATCTTGATCTGAATTTTCTTTTCTTGCAGCAACTATTGCGTAAATAGCAGCAAATGCAAGATTTGTCCAAATTATTGAGAAGATAATTCCAACACCAAGGCAAGCTAATCCAGCAATTCCTATTGGTATCTCAAAAAGAGAATCCGAAATTGTTGATGAAATAATAAGTGGTAGAACAAATAAAGAAATAAGTGATAGACTTTTTATTTCTATTCAAACAGTAAAAGATCATATCCACAACATTTATCTTAAAACAGAAGTTAAGAACAGAGTTCAATTAACAAACCTGATTCGTCAATTTGAATAGCATATTTAAATAAAAAAGGTGTTCGAAATACGAACACCTTGAATCTTATCTTCCATTCACATGTAGAACACGCGTTGTTTTCTTTAAAGTCCGAAGAACTATAAAAATCAGAAAGGTTATTATTAAAGTGTATAACCAAAAATCAGTTATCATAAACTCTTTAGTAGCCAAGTAGTTTTTAAGAATATTTAAATAAGCAAAAGATATTCCAACAGCAAATAAACCATTGTATTCTCTTTTTAAAACATTCTTAAATGAAAATTCAAGATCTGCATTTTGCCATCCTTTTAGTTTAGGAAAGAATGGAGGTGCTGTCATTGACCATTTCAAATATTGATCGCCAAATTTACCTTTAAGAAATTGTTCTTCAGCAAACATGATTCTTTCGTAATACAACCAGAATAGAAGAATACAACTAATTGCAAACCAAATATTATCAACATAAAGAATTATACCGAACCACATAAGAAAATTTCCAAGATATAAAGGATGTCTTACTACAGAATATATTCCTTTAGAGTTTAAAACTTCTGCAACCTGTTTGTCAGTATTTCTACCTGAAGTTCCTCTTGGAGTAAATCCAATTACCAGAATTCTGATAAAAAGTCCTAAAAGCGATATAGCCAAACAAGTAATTGACCATGGTAATTCAGGTATTATAAAATCATTATTAAACTCAAGAAACAATACCAATGTTGCTAGTGGATATAATATTACCGGCAGGTAGCTACGATGTTTAAAAAACCAGTTACCTTTTTTGTCAAATTCTTCTACTAAAGACATATCTTATTTTTTTAGTATAAACTTCAGGTGGTGAAATTAATAAAATTATTAAAATAAAAAACCCGCTATAAAAGCGGGTATAATTTTTATCAAGCTTTTGATTATTCCGGGTTAATTGCATCTACCGGACAAACATCAGCACATGCACCACAATCAGTACAAGTTTCAGGATCAATTTTATAGATATCACCTTCAGTTATTGATTCAACTGGACATTCATCGATACATGATCCACAAGCGGTACAATCATCAGTTATTACGTAAGCCATGATTTTTATTTTTAGTTTTATTAATATTTAATTCACGTACAAAATTATTTCCTTAATTTAAATTGAAAAATAATTGAGCGACTAAATAACGTTCCTGCATCAATTTAGAATGATTCTAAATAATATGTATAGATTTAGATAAAAAACTTCCAACAATTATTGATTATTTAGAAAACATACTGAAATATATGCCATTGTTCCCATTCCGGTTTTTAATGATTTTTCATGTATATTGAAAGTGGGTGAGTGCAAAGGATCTGTGAAATTGTCTCTGTCTGATGTGCCTAAACGATAGAAGGTTGCAGGAATTATTTGTGAATAATACGCAAAATCTTCTGCAGTCATTCTAAAACCAAGATCAACTACATTCTCTTCTCCCAAATACTCTTTTGCGTATCGGATAGATTTTTCAGTTGTGTCTTCATTATTATATAATACTGGATATCCCTTTTTTATATTAATATCAACTTTCGCTCCTTGTTTTTCAGCAATGTTTCGTGCTACTTTATCAATTTCCTGATGAATATTTATTCTATTGTTTTCATCCATTGTTCTAAAAGTCCCTTCCAGAAATACTTCATTAGGAACAACATTCGTTGCACCATTGGCAATAACTTTTCCAATTGTTAGAACCGTTGGAACATCTTTAGGAGCAATTTCTTGTGGTATTTTTTGCAGGGCAACAACAATCTGTGAAGCAATTAAAACGGTATTTGTTATTTTATCAGGCATTGCCGCATGACCACCTTTTCCACTTATTGTAAGATACAATTCATCTGTGGAAGCCATATATATTCCTTTTTTAAAACCAACTTTTCCATAAGGTAACTCGGGATATACATGCTGACCAATAATAAATTCAGGTATTGGATTCTCAAGAACACCTTCTTCTATCATTTTCTTAGCTCCACCCGGAAGCTTTTCTTCTGCAGGCTGAAAGATAAATTTTATTGTACCTTCAAAATCACTTTTTAAATCCTTTAGTATAAGTAATGTGCCTAATATTGATGCTGTATGAGCATCGTGCCCACATGCGTGCATTACTCCATTATTTACCGATTTATAAGGTACATTATTTTTTTCTACGACAGGTAATGCATCCATATCAGCTCTTAATGCAATAGTTCTTTTTTGAGGATTCTTACCTACAATATAGGCCACTATACCAGTATCTGCAATTCCTGATTCAAAACGAATTTCCCATTCTTTTAATAAAGAAATGATAAATTTTGATGTTTCTGTTTCTTTAAATGAAAGTTCCGGATGTTTATGCAAATGTCTCCTTATTTCAGTTACCTGATCAAAGTACTTCTCTGAGAGATGTTTTATCTTGTTTTTCAGATCCATTATTTATCAATTATCATTTTTAATGAAATTAGAAGTAAAAATACACCAAATATTTTTTTCAAGGTTTTTGCAGGTAAATTTATTGAAATTATTGATCCAAGATAGCTTCCAAGGACAAATGCAATAATGAGGATAATTGCAAATTTGAAGTTAACATATCCATTTTTATTATAATTTATTACTCCAAGTATTCCAACAGGAAACAAGAGTACAGCCAGACTTGTCCCTTGTGCTTGATGTTGTGTAAATCCAAGAATAAAAATAAGAGCAGGAACAATAATTATTCCTCCTCCAAGTCCAAGAGTACCTCCGGCAATTCCTGCAATAAAGCCAATAATAACAAGGATAATAATTTCATTTATGCTCATAATATTTTATTTAAAAATCCAAGTTAAGCGAAAAATAGAATATTCGTGGTGTAGTTTGTTGGTTTTCAATTCCCCAAGCCCAGTCAAAACGTGTAAAGTAGCCAAATATCATAGCTCTAAAACCGAATCCATAACCTGCTACTATTGGACTTCTTTCTGTATCGATTGTAATAATATATGACCCACGATCAATAATTTCTCTGTCGTAAGCATTTTCATTTGAGTATGGGTTCCAACCACTCCATGCCGACCCAGCGTCAAAGAAACCAACTAACTGTAAATTCGACCAGAATGATGAATTTATAGGGTAATTTGAAAAATATTTAATTACCGGCCAGCGTAATTCTGTATTTAGTACTGCAAAATTACTACCGTTTCTAATATTCTGAGGGAATCCTCTTAAGTTTGTTGCAACAGCTTGGTATGCGTAATCTTCATTTTCATCAATAGGAATTTCTTCTAAAGGAATAAAAGTAGGCGTTTTTTGGGAAAAATTTGTCCAGTTATCAACACCACCCAAATAGTAAATTAATTTATTATTTCCGAACGAAGTGCTTCCTGCTATTCTTGCTGCAAATATTAAATCACGATGTATTTTCTGATAATGTCTAAAATCGGCACCCAGAACAAATAAGTCGGTTTTTGTTTTATTGATTTGTTTATAGTACTCACCAAATATTTTATAGCGACTTCCATTGTATAAATTTATTCCTTTACTGATTGTATTGTCAAAGATATAATCGAATTTTAATCCTGCCCAAAGTCTATGAACATCGGGTAATTGCAGACTATTTCTATCAATCGACATGTAAATTTGCCTGTCGTGCCTGAGGGTAAGTGTTCCTTTAAGAGCTGTAATCTGACTAAATGGAAGTGTTCGCAAATACATTAATTTGTTTGTAAGTGTTTTGGAAATAAAATCTATTGTGGTATTCTCAAAACTTTGTCGATGATAAATATATTGTTCATCTAGTTTCTTCTTTAAGTTTTCCAGACTTACCAGATATTCATTACTGTTAAAATCTGCAGAAAATCTTACACCTGCAATAATTTTATAATCTTCAAGAAGATCGTAGGCTCCTATTTTAAATAATGCATTAAATCCAGGATTGAAATAAACAGCTCCTCCAGTAAAGGCTTGATATGTAGAATTTAAGAAACTAAAATCAACTTGACTTATTACATGATCAGTAAAAAAAGTACGTTGGTAAATCTGAATTTTTGGTATTGATAATGCAAAATGCGAAGTGTCTGTTTCTATGCTGTCATATTTTAAGCTATACCAAGGTTTCTCAAATTCAAATACATACTTATTTATATTGACATAATTGTCTTCTTTTGATAAATAAGCAGATGAATCAGTAATAGCTTTAGGATAATTTTTTGCATTCAAACTATCTTTTTTTCTTAATTCTTTATTTAAATTATTTCTGAAAATTGTGTTTGACAGCTTTAGGTTAGAAACAGAAATTTCAGAATCAGTTAAAAGTTTTTTGTAGATCTGATATTTGCCGTCATTGTAACTATTGTAGCTAATAGCAGTTTTACTTTTATTCAAATTGTATTCAAGAATATTTGCTGAAAAATTAGTTAGTGGCTTTTGATCAAGAAAATATCTATAATGTATAGATGTATCAATGAAACTAATTGTACTGTCGTATTTTCCATGATAAATATTTTGTATCCCATTCTGATCATTTAAATAGAGATATTCTTTTTCTTTATATTGTTCAGGGAATTGCTCATTAACAGAATTAGTTCCTGTTAGTTTTGTTAAAACAGAATTTCGGTTAAGGTAGTCGTACTTATAAATATCAAGTTGATTTGTAAAGCCTGAAATTTCCAAGTTAAGGGTGTCATTAATTCTGTTCGATGAGAAAACTATTTCAGTAGAGTTATTTATGAACCTTGGATTAAAATCATCGGCAATATCATTTGTTATTTGCTCGCTTGAAGATGATGCTATATCAAAAATGTAAATGTCAGTTTTGCTGTCTTTTACGGCAGAAAAAACCATTTTTGATCCATCGTCTGAAAAAGAAAAATCAAGAACCTTATCAAAATATAAAAGATTGCGTTCAGTAAATTTATCTTCGTCAATAATGTAATAGATTAACTTTAATCCGCCATTTTTTTCTGTAATAATAGTTAGAATATTGCTTGTTGGGTGCCAGTTAATTACTGGGAAAGTGTAATCATTGATCTGTTTTATTTTGTGTCCGTGTTTTAGTATTTTTTTTGATTCTTCTGTTTCTGAATTGTAGATCCAAATCTTATATTGACCTAATTCATTACTTACATATGCTATTTGTTCTCCATTAGGACTTAGCCTGGTGTTATTATAAAGAACTCCTGATTTTGATTTATTTAAGACTCTTATATCATTAATTGAATCTGCTCCGGCAAATGCCTCATTTTCGAAATAATCTTTATAATAATCGAGCCATTGATTTGTAATTTCTTTAAATGGAAGACCAAGCACATTATAAAGCGCACTATTTGCTCCTTTGTTTACTCTTGTTAAATATATTATATCAGTAATTACATTACTTCCGTAATAATCATTTACGTATTTCCAAAATGAATGGCCGGCATAAATTGCATCTTCACCAGTCAGTCTGTTAAATTGTTCATACCTGTTACTAATTATTCCATCTCGAACTCTGTTTTCAGTTTCAATACTCCAATCTTCAGCAAGATAAGATGTCAATCCTTTTTGATACCACTCGGGCAAATTTAACATAGTTGAACTTGCAAAATTGTCACTTAACTTATTTCCGTAAAGCATTTCCATTACAATAACCTCTGAAATTGATGATCGCAATTGCTTTAAATATTTTTGATGATCACCTTGAAAATAGAGACTAACTTTATTATTTCTTATTCTGGTTATTCCACCTGTATTGTACTCTTCTTTTCCTGTAAGTAAACCAATATTACTTTGTCGGAAATCGGAATACTTATTATAAACCATAAATAATAAACGTTTATTTAATTTGTGATTTAGCTTTTCTTCAAGTTTTTCTATTTCCTTAGAAGCGTGTTGTCCTGTAAAACGGGCTATGGATTCTCCATTTTGATTAAAATATGTATCGAAATTATCAAATCTGTAAAATGACCAGTAGAAATCACTATACTGAACTCTATTTTTCCCAAAGTTCATTTGGTGACCATTATAAAATTGTGCATTTGAAATTTGTGAAATCAAAAGATATGAAATAAAGACAATTATTTTAAATACTGTTTTCAAAGTGTAGTGCAAAATTATATAACTAAGTAATAAAATTAATTTTGGATGAATTTACTACAATAAAGTTAAAAGTTAAAGTTTGTTAACGATATTAACATACATTTATAAATTATTATTTTTGTTACATATATTGATTTTAAAGTAAAAATTAACTCTCATGAAAAAATTAGTTATTTGTCTATTCTCAGTACTTATTTTCAGTAGTTACATAATGGCACAACAGAATAGTGCTAATATATCATTTGATAAGGAAGTACATGATTTTGGGAAAATAAAAGAAGATGGTGGTAAAGTGGAATATGAATTCAGTTTTGTAAATACAGGTAGTTCTCCATTAATTATTACAAATGTAAAAGCTTCTTGTGGTTGTACTTCTCCAACATGGACGGAAAAGCCTGTAATGCCTGGCCAAAAGGGATTTGTAAAAGCTGTTTTTAATCCAGTGAGACGACCAGGAAACTTTAATAAAAGTATTTTTGTGGAAAGCAATTCAGAAAAAGGAAGAAATATTTTAAGAATTACAGGAGAAGTTTTGCCTCGCGAAAAAACAGTTGCCGATTATTATCCAAAAACAATGGGCGATCTTAGACTTGAAACAAATCACATGGCATTTGTGAAAGTTTATAGTAATCAAATTAAGACAGATACATTGAAAATTGTAAATACTTCTGATTCCAAAATGAGAATCGCTTTAGTAAATGTGCCTGATTATGTTAAACTAACACCTGTGCCTGAAGTGTTAAAAGCAGGTGAGGAAGGTTATATTATAGGTGTTTACGACGGCTCAAAAGCAAATGATTGGGGTTTTGTTACTTCAAGAGTCTACATCAAAATGAACGATAAATATGATAATAAAAATTCACTTACTATTAGTGCCAAGATAGAAGAAGATTTTTCTCAATTAACAGAACAGGAACTATTAAATGCACCTAAAATTATTTTTGAAGAAAAAACTTTTAATTTTGGAGAAACAGATTATGGTAAGAAAGTTGAACATACATTTAACTTTAAAAATGAAGGCAAAAGAGATTTAAATATTCGTAAAATAAGATCGACTTGTGGATGCACAACAGTGGCTCCTGAAAAGACAACAATTAAACCAGGAGAAAGCAGTTCATTTAAGGTAATATTTAACCCTGGATCAAGAACAGGAAAACAGAAAAAGTCTATTTATGTAATTAGTAATGATCCTAAAAAATCAAATGAAAGATTAATGATCGCAGGCAATGTAAAAGAAAAATAGTGATACTAACAATTTATTTTTTTGAAAGGAAGGCCAAAAACCTTCCTTTTTTGTTTAATTATATGTAGGATTAATCCTAATTTCGCAAATAAAGACTTATTAATATGCCTAAAAAGCAAAAAAATAATAAATCCGAATTTAAATCTGCCTTAAATGTTCAGGATGGTATTGAACAACCTGATTCTATTAATCCTGAGATTATTAAAAAGTTTAGGTTAAGAAAAAAAGTGCGTTATTCGGTTGATGAATATGTAAAAGGAATTCTTGAAGGCAATATAACAATTTTAGGGCAGGCAATTACTTTGATAGAAAGTTCATTAGTTGAACATAATCATTTTGCTACGGAAATTGTTGAGAAATGTCTTCCTCATGCCAGAAAATCTATAAGAATTGGTGTTACAGGAGTTCCTGGCGTTGGTAAAAGCACATTTATAGAATCATTAGGTAAATATGTTACCAAAGAAGGAAGGAAAATAGCAGTTTTAGCTGTAGACCCAAGCAGCGAAATTACAAAAGGAAGTATTCTTGGCGATAAAACAAGAATGGAAGAATTAGCAAATGATCCTAATGCATTTATAAGACCTTCACCTTCTGCTGGTTCATTAGGTGGTGTGGCAAAAAAAACCCGACATACAATTATACTTTGTGAAGCTGCCGGTTTTGATACTATTTTTATAGAAACCGTTGGTGTTGGTCAATCGGAAACTGCTGTGCATTCAATGGTTGATTTCTTTTTATTGTTAATGCTTGCTGGTGCAGGAGATGAACTTCAGGGAATTAAGCGAGGTATTATGGAAATGGCCGATGCTATTGCAATAACAAAAGCTGATGGAGATAATATACAAAAAGCAGATATAGCAAGATTAGAATACCAGAATGCTTTGCATTTATTTCCACCACCAGATTGTGGATGGATCCCAAAAGTAATGACATGCTCTTCGTTGGATTTTTCAGGTATTGATATTGTTTGGAATAATATAAATGAATATGTTGAATTTATTAAGAAATCCGGCTTTTTTACAAAGCAAAGAATGAGACAAGCCAAATACTGGATGTATGAATCAATAAATGAAGCTTTACGTGATCATTTTTACGAACAAGAAGGAATAAAAGAGAAATTGAAATTATTTGAGGTGAAAGTGATTGATAGAAAAATGAATTCGTTTTTAGCTTCCCGAATTTTAACCGAAGAATATTTTAAAAACTTAAAATGATAAATAAATATCTTAAATTCTGATTGTCTGGTTTTTTTTGTATGTTTATCAACTTAAAATAATTTATAAAAATAGAAAATATGAAAAGATTAATTTATGCAGTAATTGCTATTACACTAATGGTTTCATGTACAATGCAACCAAAATATAAAATTGAAGGAAACATTACTGGCTTAAACTCCGGTTCTGTAGTTTTGCAAAAAGTAGTTGATAACAAGTTAGTTACTGTAGATTCTGTTGTTGTTGAGGAAGGCATTTTTGCTTTTAATGGAACAGTTGAACAAGCTGAATACTTTGTAATAACATTTGCAGATACTTTAGATGGAATCCAATTATTCTTAGCCAATGTAGACGTTACAATTGAAGGAAACATTGAAAGTTTAATAGATGCAGTTGTTACTGGCTCTGAACTTACAACATCTTTTAACTCATTTAATGAAGAGTTTATAATCTTTGGTACTCAAATGAAAGCCTTATATCAGGAATATATTCAGATAAATATGTCTGGTGGTGACGCAGAAAGATTAAAAGCTATAGAAGAAGAATATATGGCTATAGAAAATCAGCAAAAGGAATATATTAATACTTTTCTTGCAAATAACCCTAATAATTTAATATCTCCATTTGTTGCATTAAACTATGGTAATGCAAAATACAAGAACTTAGAAGAATTAGAAGAATTAGTAGCTATGTTTGGAGAAGAAGTAGCTGATTCAAAATATCTTGCTAAAATAAATGAGAGAATAACATCATTAAAGAATGTTGCTGTTGGTATGAAATATACTGATTTTACAATGAATGATGTTGACGGAAACCCACTTTCATTATCTTCAGTTGCTAAAGGAAAGTACGTACTTATTGATTTTTGGGCAGGATGGTGTAATCCATGTCGTCAGGAAAGTCCATTATTAGTCGAAAATTATGCTAAATATAAAGACTCAGGATTTGAAATTTTTGGTGTTTCTTTAGATAAAACAAAAGAATCATGGGTAAAAGCCATAGAAGATGATGGAATTACGTGGTCTCAGGTTTCTGAATTAAATTATTGGGATTGTTCTGCAAGAGAGGTTTATGTTTTTAATGGAATTCCTCATAATATTTTAATTGATAAGGATGGAATTATTATTGCAAAAGATTTACATGGTGAAGAATTAAACTCAAAATTAGCTGAGTTATTTGAATAATAAATATCCTTAAGATACTGAATGAGTGGTCGGTTTTACTGGTCACTCATTTTTTTATGGTATAAACTTTACAATTCATTACAATAAAATTACAGTTCATTGCATTTCACTTTTCTTTTGTTGGGTAAATTCTGATAATTGTATCATGAAATCAATCTGAATTATTAATTAAAATAAATAATTATGAAATCACGAATACTATTATTAATGAGTTTAATCTTTTTAGCATCGTTTTATGTTGAAGCAAAAGAAACAACACGTGCTACAAAAGATGGATGGGACAGTAGGGAGCATTTTTATAAATCAAAAGATTCATTTTCAGCATACGAAATAGAATACAAAGGTAAAATTACTGTAACTGCAGACGATAAAAATGTCGAAAGCATTAGTCCTGATGGATATCTGAAAATTACTAAGTCTTCGTTTGGAAATAGCCGAAAGATTGAAATTACAAGCGATAGTAAAGGCAATCTTACAAAAAAGTATTTCGACGGAAGATCTGAAGAAGCTTTTAGTCCTGATGGTCAGAAATGGTTAGAAGAAATTTTAATTGATGTTATAAGAAAAACAGGTATTGGCGGTAAGGAACGAATAATGAGAATTTATAACAAAGGAGGAGTAAGAGCTGTATTAGACGAAATTGAAGATTTTGATAGATCAAGCGGTTACTCTTATTATAAATCCACAAATCATGTTTTATTTTATTTTGAATCTGTTGAGTATGATGGATATAACGTGAAATATCTATATTATAAAACCTTGGTTAATGAAATTAATTTAAATAAAGAAGAGTTAGTTAAAGTTTTAAAAGCAATTACTGATATTTCTTCGAATAGTACAAAAGGTACTTTATTAAGAGAAATCCTAAAGAAATACGAACTGGATTCTTATTCAACTGAAAAGTTTCTTGATGCAACTGAAAGCTTAAGTTATAATACTGAAAGAGGAAATGTGTTAAGAGCTTACCAAAAGAAATATAAAATTACAAAAGAAAATTCGGGAGAGTTTTTCGATGTAATTGATGGTATGTCTATTAACTCTGAAAAAGGAAATGTAATTAAGCCTTTACTTGAATCTCAAAATTTTGAGAAATATATTCTGGATGATTTGATCCGTACTGTTGGTGATTTTAGTTCAAATAGTGAAAGATCAGCAATTTTCAGATTGTTAGTTCCTATCGTAGCTGGAGACGAAGACTTAACCGATCAACTATTAAGTGAAGCTAATAATTTAAGTAGTAGTTACAGATACCTAAGGCAAGAGATTTTTGAATATATGGCAAAAGGTAAAATTGTTACTGATAATTCTTTAAGTAAATCGGCAATGTTAAATATGCTTGATATTGCAAGAACATATGATGCAAACACAAAAAAAACTACAACTTTAAGAGAGATGTACGGCTCAATGACAAATGATAAAGAAGTAATAGATTCTTATTTTGAAGTTATTGAAAGTATGGATAATAACATGGAAGAATACAACCTTCTTCTTGATTTAGTTAGAGTTCATAAATTGGATGCATATGGATTTGAATTGCTTTTCGAGGCTACAGAAGAACTTGCTGATGACGGTTATGGACATGGAGCTTCAGCAATATTAAGAGCAACAATAAAAGATGTACCAAGCGATCCTTCTGTTTTAGATGCTTTCTTTGAAACACTGGAAGAAATTGATCATGATTCTGGTAAAGAAGAAATAATCAGGATGTTTTGTGAAAAAGGAAAACTTGATAAAAGAACAGTTGTATATTTATTAAAAGCTGTTGAAGATATTGAAGTGGATATTGAAAAGGCAACATCTCTGTATAGAATTAAACAAGTTATGCCTAAAGATGATGAATTGAAATACATTTTTAACAGCGTTGCTGATGATATAAAATCTGATTATGAATATGAACGTGCAATGAATTAAGATAAATGGTTAATTAGATTTTTAAAACCCGAATAGTTGTTTTTTGAATAAGCCTTGAGATTTGATCTGAAAATTGATTAATTTAGAAATCTCAAGGCTTTTTTATATTTAATATAATGCAAATCCGCAAAATCATATCCCTTTTAATTGTAAATACGCTTGTAGGATTAATTCTATATACTTATTTGTATTTTAGTCAGGTAGGGGACTTTCCTAAGTTTTCAGAGAATTGGTTGCTTTTTGTATTTTTAATTTCAGGAGCTAATATAATTGGGTTCTCGCTTGCCATTATAAATTCCATTCTTAATAAGATCCCAATTTGGAAAAAGAAAATTGGTCTTCGCTTTATTTTTGGTTTAGCTATAAACTATGTTACTGTTCTGATAATTATTTATTTATGTGTATTTGTTTACTTAAATATTACAAAACTAAATTTTACAATTTCAGCACTAATTGAAGAGTATCGCGAAATAGCAGTAAGAATTTATATATTGATTTTGATCCTTGATATTCTATTGGTAGTTTCTGACTTCTTGATTTATTCATACAAATATTATTCTCATGGTCAATTAAAAACTGCTCGTTTAGCTCGTGAACAAATGGAGCTTCAGTTCGAAGCACTTAGAACTCAACTAAGCCCACATTATTTATTTAACAGTTTAAATACAATATCATCTTTAATTTATAAAAGCGAAAAGCAAACCGAAGAATATATTAGAAAGCTCGCAGGTACTTATAAATACATTCTTGAATCAGATAAAATTCCTTTAATTAAGTTGGAGAAGGAAATAGAATTCATACACGATTATTGTTACTTGTTGCATATTAGATTTGGAAAAGCTTTTAAGGTAAATTTTGATATATTCAAAAATCTTGAAAAAATGTTGATACCACCAATTAGTATTCAGATATTAGTTGAAAATGCGGTAAAACATAATGTTTTTGATGATGAAAATCCTTTAGAAGTAGATATAATAACGAATAATAATTCAGTATTTGTAAAAAATAGAATATTGAAAAGCCCAGCGGAAAGGGAATCTTTTAAAATTGGATTAGGAAATATTCGAAAGCGCTATGAAGTATTTACCGATAAAAAGATAAGTATTGTAAAAAATGACTTTTTCGAAGTCGAATTGCCATTATTAAAATACGAAAACAATGGTTAAGAATATAATACATAATCCGGTTTTTAGGATTTTTACACCCATATTTTACGGTGTAACCATGTATATTTTGATTCTTTTAATTTTCGATACCATTGAGCAGCTAAGTCAAAATTTCTTTAGTTTCGAAGTTTTTCTGTGTGTAATAATTACTTATCTAATTTTTGAATTTCTGAGATTATATGCAATTATTGTCGAAAAGAAATGTCCTGCAAATTGCAGCATTGGCTTAAGAATTCTTATTCAGGGTGGAGGATCTATTGTAATTGCATTTATTATTACATTTTCAATTATTACATTTTACTTTACAAAGTTGGTTGGCTTCAGTTCATTCAGCGATTGGCTTGCAGTTTTTAATACCATTTTTATATTAACAAGTGTTTTATTTAATATGATTTATTTTAGTTTCTTTTATCTAAATCGTATTAATGTTACTCAACTTGAACAAGAAAGTATTTTACGACAAAATGCAGAAATTGAGCTGAATACGTATAAAAATAAAATTAATCCTGAGTTTCTCTATGATAGCCTCGAATCACTCATTAGTTTAGCCAAAAAGAATACTGAAGAGGCGGATCAGTTTATTTTAAAGTTATCAGATGTTTATAGGAATATTTTATCGAATAAAAAAAGTCAACTAACACCAATAAGCGATGAGTTAAACATTTCAAAAACTCTTATTGAGATTTTTAACTATAAACTAAATGGGAACTTAAATTTTGAAATAGATAAGAGTACTGAAAAAATACCATATCATATTATTTCAGGAACAATGGTTGTTGTTATTGAAGATATTGTTAATCGTTCAGTAATTTCAGGTATTCAACCTATTGAAATTAAGGGTGAAATTGAAGAAAATATTTTAAAAATATATCATCCAGTACAAAATAAACTGGTTCAGATATTTTCGAAGAAAACAGAACTTAAGCATCTTAAAAATGCCTATTTGTATTATGGTAAAAAAAGTATTTCTATTAAAGAAGAAAATAATATTAGATCATATAATATTCCTGTTTTTGAATTAGAAAATTAAAAAAAGAAGTACTTAAAGTGAACTAAAATGTTAGTTGATTTCCTCAAATAAAGCATGTCATTCCTGCGAAGGCAGGAATCTCTTGATGAAAACAGATTCCGGGTCAAGCCCGGAATGACAAACTATTTTATATTTGAAGAGAAGAAAATAAGATATGAAATTATGAAAGTTTTAATTATTGAAGACGAAAAACCAGCTGCTGAAAAGTTAGAGTTATTATTAAAAAAGTATGATTCACAGATTGAAATTCTTGATCAAATTACTACTGTAGAGAAAAGTGTTGAATATTTAAAAATTAATCAGAAAGAAATTGATCTTATATTCCTTGATATTCAGCTAACTGATGGTTTAAGTTTCGATATTTTTAAATCGATCAAGGTAGAAAAGCCAATCATATTTACAACAGCTTTTAACGAATATGCTATTGATGCTTTCAAGCTAAATAGTATAGATTACTTGTTAAAGCCTTTGAGTTACGAAAGACTTGTTACGGCAATGGAGAAGATCAAAAGTTTACAAAACAATCTTCCTCAAGATAAATCTCAAAGCAATATTTCGATAGATCAAATTGCAAAGTTATTATCAGGAACAGTATCGAATTATAAAACAAGATATCTGGTAAAGCTTGGCGAGCATATTAAATCAATTTCTACCGATGATATTTGCTTTTTTTATGCTGAAGGACGAACGGTTTTTATTATTACAAACGAGAAAAGGAAGTTTATAGTTGATAATACTTTAGAAGAACTTGCTATTCAATTAAATCCTCAAAAATTCTTTAGAGCCAACCGTTCTTTTATAATTAACTTCGATCATATTAGTGATGTGATAGTTTATTCAACGAGTCGTTTACGAGTAAAATTCCCTCATGAGTTCGAAAAAGAAATCATAGTGAGTCGTGAAAAAGTTTCTGATTTTAAAATCTGGTATGGTGGGGAGTAATAAAAAGCATTGTTGCTTTTTATTAAAAACATCAATTGTTTTTATGATCTCCATTTTTTCATTTATTTTTGTTATTTTTAACAATTCTAAATAAATACGAAATGAGAATAGCTAAGTTCTTCATATTGTTATTGTTAATTTCTGCATCTTGCAGTAATCAAAGCACTGAGAATTCAAATAATAAGAAAACAATAACCGTAAGTATATTACCGCAAAAATATTTTGTTGAGAAAGTAGCAGGTGAACATTTTAATATCAATGTTCTAATTCCTCCTGGAGCAAGCCCGGTAACTTATGAGCCAACACCAAAGCAAATGAAAGAATTGTCGAATTCTTTTGCATATTTGAAGATTGGATATATTGAGTTTGAAAATGTGTGGATGAAAAATATGCAAAGTATTAACGCTGAGATGAAAATTGTTGATTTATCGCAAAATGCAGATCTAATAGAACCGGAAAATAAGCATGTACATTCGCATGATGGACATCATCATCATGGAGTGGATCCACATATTTGGACATCACCTATAGAAGTAAAAAAACAGGCTGAAATAATCTTTGATTTTTTAGTAAACAGTGAACCTGAATCTAAGAATGAATTTACTGTAAATTATAATTCTTTTTTATCAGAAATAGATAGTCTGAATAATTATTTAATTGAGATTCTGCTTCCGTATAAAAATAGGAAGTTTATGATTTTTCATCCTGCATTAAGTTATATAGCACGAGATTATGGATTAGAACAAATATCAATCGAGATTGATGGAAAAGAACCAACTCCTGCAAATATTCAAGAAATAATTAATGTGGCAAAGCAGGAAGATATAAGAATCATTTTTGTGCAAAAACAGTTTAGTACGCATAATGCAGAAGTTATTGCAAATGAAATACAAGCCTCAGTAATTCAAATCGATCCATTAGATTATAACTGGGAAAAAAGCATAAGATTCATAGCCAACGAAATAGTTAAATCATATTCAAAAGCGAATTAATGGGAAAAATACTCGGAATAGAATCTGTTTATGCTGGTTACAATAATGATGTTGTTTTAAATGATGTTTCGCTTGAAATTTTCGACGATGATTTTATTGGAATTATTGGACCTAATGGAGGTGGTAAAACTACATTGCTGAATGTAATACTTGGACTAATAAAACCATTTAAGGGTTCTGTTCAGTTTAGTGATGATATTCAACTGGAACGAAATAATAAAATTGGTTATTTACCACAAATCAATAAGATAGATAAGAAATTCCCGATTACAGTTAACGAAGTGGTTTTAACAGGATTAATTTATGGTTCAGCAGGAATATTTAAGCGATATACAAAGTCAGATAAAATAAAAGCCACTGAAACTCTTAAGAAAATTGGAATTTGCGACATTAAAGATTCTGCTATTGGAGAGCTTTCAGGTGGACAAATGCAAAAGGTTTTGTTAGCAAGAGCTTTAGTTTCATCACCACGACTTTTAATTCTCGACGAGCCCAATACCTTTGTCGATAATCAGTTCGAGGGAGAATTATATGAGATTTTAAAAGAATTGAATAATGAAATGGCAATCGTAATTGTTTCTCATGATCTTGGAACAATTTCAAGTTATGTAAAGACAATAGCTTGCGTGAACAGAAACTTGCATTACCATAAATCCAATAAAATTTCTGAAGAACAACTGGCATCATATAACTGCCCAATTAAGTTAATAACACATGGAGAGGTTCCTCACACCGTACTTCATAAACATCAACATTAATATGATTTCTGAACTTTTAGAATATAAATTTATTGTTAACTCACTTTTGGCGGGTATTTTGGCAAGTATTAGTTGTGGGATTATCGGAACTTATATTGTTACACGCAGAATGGTTTTTCTAAGTGGTGGAATTACTCATTCATCATTTGGCGGGATAGGGATTGGATATTATTTAGGATTTAATCCGATAATATTTGCCGCAATTTTTGGTGTTTTTTCTGCATTGGGAATTGAGTTTATTTCAAAAAGATCAGATATTCGTGAAGATTCTGTTATCGGCATTTTATGGTCCTTTGGTATGGCGGTAGGAATTATGTTTGTATTTCTTACTCCTGGTTATGCTCCAAACTTAATGTCATATTTATTTGGTAGTATTCTTACCGTTTCAAGCCTCGATATTTATTTAATGTTAGGTTTAAGTATTGTTCTTATTCTAGTATTTATATTTTTTTACCGAACAATTGTTTTTATTTCATATGATCAGGAGTTTGCCAGAACACATAAAATTGCTGTTAGTTTTATAAACTATTTTCTTATTGGACTTGTGGCGCTAACTATTGTTCTGAATATCAAGGTTGTCGGAATTATTCTTGTTATTTCATTATTAACAATACCTCAATCAATAGCGAATCTCTTTACCAAAAATTTTAGAAACATTATTATAGTTTCAATTGTTATTGGATTGATTGGTGCTTTTCTTGGTTTAATAATTTCTTATAAGATTAATATTCCATCGGGAGCATCTATAATTTTTTCATTGGTGATGATATTTATACTTGCAAAGTTTTTTCAGTTAATTCAAAGAAGTGTGATATTGAAAAAGCAGCATGTTTAAAAACCTTTATAATAAAACAAATAATATATAGTTTCGCAGAATAAATATTAATATTAGATAAACATTTCATAAAATTTTTATTACAAATGAGTTACGATTTAATTATTATAGGAAGTGGTCCTGGTGGTTATGTAGCTGCAATCAGAGCCTCGCAATTAGGAATGAAAGTTGGTGTTGTTGAAAAATCTGAATTAGGGGGTATTTGCTTAAATTGGGGTTGTATTCCAACAAAATCATTATTAAAAAGCGGACAAGTATTTAATTACATTAAGCATGCTGCCGATTATGGTGTAACTATAGAAGGTGAAGCAAAAGCTGATTTTGAACAAATGGTAGCACGTAGCCGTGGTGTAGCTGATGGAATGAGCAAAGGAATTCAGTTTTTATTTAAAAAGAATAAAATTGATCATATTCAAGGTTATGGAAAGTTAAAAAGCAACCAAACAGTTGAAGTAACCGATTCAGAAGGTAAAACTCAAGAGATACAAGCTAAAAATATTATTCTGGCAACAGGAGCTCGTTCAAAAGAATTGCCAAACTTAAAACAAGATGGTAAAAAGATTATTGGTTACCGCGAAGCACTGACATTGCCAAAAAAACCAGAGTCTATGATTGTTGTTGGTTCTGGAGCTATTGGAAGTGAGTTTGCAAATTTTTATAATGCAATAGGAACAAAAGTTACTTTGGTTGAATTCTTACCAAACGTTGTTCCGAACGAAGATATAGACGTTTCAAAACAATTAGGACGTTCGTTTAAAAAAGCAGGCATAAAAGTAATGGTTGGATCTTCAGTAGAATCTGTTGATACAAGCGGTGATTTATGTAAAGTTGTGATTAAAACTAAAAAAGGAGAAGAAAATCACGAGGCTGAAGTAGTATTATCTGCTGTTGGAGTAACTCCTAATATTGAGAATGTAGGTATTGAAGAACTTGGAATCGAACTTGAAAAAGGAAAAGTAAAGGTCGATGAATATTATAAAACAAATATTGATGGTGTTTATGCAATTGGCGATATAGTTCATGGTCCAGCATTAGCACATGTTGCTTCTGCAGAAGGAATTACTTGTGTTGAAAAAATGTCTGGATTAAATTCAGAGCCAGTTAATTATGGCAATATTCCAGCTTGTACTTATACTTCACCTGAAGTTGCTTCTGTTGGATTAACAGAGCAAGCAGCAAAAGATGCAGGTTTTGAAATTAAGGTTGGCAAATTCCCTTTTACAGCATCGGGTAAAGCAAGTGCCGCAGGTGAAAAAGATGGTTTTGTAAAACTTGTTTTTGATGAAAAATATGGTGAATTATTAGGAGCTCATTTAATTGGAGCAAATGTTACAGAAATGATAGCTGAACTTGTTGTTGCTAAAAAATTAGAAACAACAGGACATGAATTAATCAAATCTATACACCCGCATCCAACAATGTCTGAGGCTATTATGGAAGCGGCGGCTGCTGCATACGATGAGGTAATTCATATATAAAAAAATAACGGATAAATATTTGGCAGGAACACGTTTTAACGTATTCCTGCTTTTTTTATTTTAAATAATTGCTTTTTTTTATCAAATGAATCAATTCTTACGCAACCACTCAAAGCATTTTAACATCTATTTTTTACAACAGATTGACGAAAAAAAAGTTTAGCAAGCTTTTTGTATAGAATAATTCAATAAATTTGTATTTTATCTGATACAAAAAGGGGATATCTTTTGGATAATTATTCTGACATTATTAAAGCTTGCATCAAAGGCAATCGTGTTGCGCAAAACAGACTTTATCAGTTGTTTTCTGATAAAATGTATGGTTTGTGTTTGCGTTATGCTGAAGACGAAGATGAAGCAAAAGATATTTTGCAGGATGGTTTTATTAAAGTTTTTTTAAAACTGAAACAATTTAATAATAAAGGTTCTTTTGAAGGTTGGATTAGGAGGATAATTGTAAATACAGCTTTAGAGAGGTTTAGAGATAAAAACTATTTGTTTGCTGTAAATATGGCAAATGAAATTGAGGCAGCTGATAAATCATATAATCATATTTTAAGTGATCTGTCAGCAAATGATTTACTTAAGCTTATTCAGGAATTATCGCCTCAGTACAGAATGGTTTTTAACCTTTACGCAATTGAAGGATATTCTCATAAAGAGATTTGCAAAAAGTTAAATATTAAGGAAGGAACATCTAAATCAAACTTGTCAAGAGCAAGAGAAATATTAAAGGAAAAAGTAAAAAAGCAGTATATTGTGAGCGTTAATTTTAGCTAATGAGCGAAGACTTGAAAAATATTGACATCATTTATAGGAAGGAATTGAGGGATTATTCTCAGTCTGCTCCTGATGATGTATGGTCTAATATTGAACAAGGACTCAATCAATCAAAAAAGAAAAGTTATATATCTTTTTATAAAGTTGCAGCAGCTATAATTTCTTTTACACTTATTGGGTCTATTTATCTATACTTGAATAATAATGATAGTTTAGAAAATCTTCCAATTGCAGAAAATCAATCTTCTAATGAAATAATAACAAAACCTGAGGAAAAGGAGCAAGTAGCATTGGATGCAAAAGAAGAGAAGGTTTTAACTGAAGAAAAAATTGAAACAAAAGTTTTAAATTCTGAATTGTTCATAGCAGAAAGTAGGACAGAAGTAAAAGGAAAAAATCAAGAAGATAAGGATGCTATAAAGATAAATGCCACAAGAGAACTCAAAGAGCTTAGTAAAATTGAACCTTATCTAATATTAATGGTATTTGAAAGTCCTGAAAGAAAAATTATTGATAACAGACAAGAACAAGTTAAAAGTTTAATAAATACAATTCCAGATTTTAATTCTGTTTTAGCTTTAGATAACTTTTCAGATAAACCAATACAAAAAGAAGAGAGATGGGCTTTCGGTGGAGAGTTTTCACCTCTATACTCCTACAGACATATTACTGAAACAATACGTGAATCTGATAAAGAGTTATATAATTCTGTTGAAAATCCAGTTATGTCCTATTCAGGAGGATTAAACTTCCAGTATAAAGCCTTTGGAAGACTAACTGTTCAAGTTGGAGTTTATTATTCAACTATGGGTCAGGCGCTTGATTATATGGCAGTTTATGAAAATAGTGCATTTAGTTTGGTTCCAGAGGAATTTCAGGATAGGTATATTAATGCAATCAATCTTGAAAATTCAATAGGCGGGATAACATTTAATACTGAATACGTTTTTATTGATGAAAGAGCTGAGAGAGTAAGTAATTTAACGAATTCTAAAAGTAAAGTTGATGTTTCAAATCCTGTTTTTAATAATCTTGATGCAGAAATAGAACAAAGCTTTCAATATATTGAGGTGCCTTTCTTAATACGTTATAAATTGATAGACAAATTGATTGATGTAAATTTTGTTGGTGGTGTTGGCGCTAATTTCCTTATTGGTAATGATGTTTATATTGCTTATGGAGATTATAAAGAGTCAATCGGACACACAAACGGAGTAAGAGATATAAACTACAATGGAACAATTGGTCTTGGTTTTGAATACCCTATATTAAAAAGAATAAATTTTCGGTTCGAGCCATCAATTAAATATTACCTGAATGAAATTAATCCAACTTCTCAAGTTGAATCTCATCCTTATTCTTTAGGATTTTATACAGGTATTAACTATTCATTCTAATTACATTTCGAATTTTTGGTTAAAAAGGCTAATTTTGTAACCTTTTGTTATTATTATTTGTTTCTAGTAGTAGAAATTTTTTAATAGTTCCTTATTAATAATTTTATATGAAAACAAAAAATACATTATTTATTATTTCAGGATTACTTTTAGTAAGCTTCTTCTTTATTTTTTCAAAACAAGATGAAAGGTCTGATAATGTTGATTATCAGAAAGAATTTAATAAAAGCTATTCAGTATATTCTTTGACTTTACCTGATGAAATTTCCTTTGCAGGAGAAAAGGTGCCCTTGGATCATTTTGATGTTCGTGAAGCTCTTGATCAGGAAATGCTTGTTAATACATATTGGCAGTCTCAGACATTGTTATTTATGAAACGTGCGCATAAATATTTTCCTAGGATTGAAAAGATATTAACCGAAAATAATATCCCAGATGATTTTAAATATCTCGTACTTGCTGAGAGCGACTTGAAAAATGCTGTTTCTCCATCAGGAGCTGTTGGGATATGGCAACTATTAAAAGGAACCGCTACGGATTATGGACTTGAAGTAAATAGTGAAATAGATGAAAGATATCATTTTGAAAAATCTACTCATGCAGCATGTGGATTTTTAAATGATGCCCATGAATTATTTGGTAGCTGGACTATGGCAGCAGCATCATATAATATGGGAAGACGAGGTCTTATAAAGCAAGTTAATAGACAAAAACAGGATAACTACTATGATTTATTACTTAATAATGAAACCGGACGATATGTATACAGGATTTTAGCTATAAAGCTAATATTAGAGAATCCAGAAAAATATGGATTTCATGTTCGAGAAAAAGACCTTTATCATTCAGTACCTACTTATGAGGTTAAAGTAGATACCGCAGTTTCTAACTTTGCGGATTTTGCAGAAAAATTCTCAATAAATTATAAAGTTCTGAAATATTTTAATCCTTGGCTTCGGGAATCATATCTTACTAATAAGTCTAAAAAGGAATATTTAATTAAAATCCCTGAAGAAGGTTTTAGGAGTTATACAAAAATGGTTAATCATTTTGATATTGATACAACTATTCTTAGTGATTAATTTTTGATATTTTTATCATAGAAAAGGAATATATTGAAAGTGGAGAAAAAAATTGAAAAAACTTCTGAAGTAAAAGTTCTGGGTGCCAGAGTTCACAATTTAAAAAATATTGATGTTTCAATACCTAGAAATAAATTAACTGTAATTACAGGTTTAAGCGGAAGTGGAAAATCTTCACTTGCTTTTGATACCATATATGCAGAAGGTCAAAGAAGATATATTGAAACTCTTTCAGCTTATGCAAGGCAGTTTCTTGGAAATATGGAACGACCAGATGTTGATCAGATTACGGGATTAAGTCCTGTAATTTCTATTGAACAGAAAACTACGAACAGAAACCCAAGATCTACAGTAGGAACAGTTACTGAAATTTACGATTTTCTTAGACTACTATTTGCGCGAGCTTCGGATGCTTATTCGCACGCTACCGGAGAAAAAATGGTTAAATATACTGATGAGCAAATTCTTCAGTTAATTTTAGAACAGTTCGATAATAAAAATATTGTTGTTTTAGCGCCATTGGTGCAAGGAAGAAAAGGGCATTATCGTGAACTTTTTGAGCAAATCAGAAAGAAGGGTTTCTTGTATGCCAGAGTTAACGGTAAAATAGAAGAGCTTGTTCATGGAATGAAACTCGATAGGTATAAAACACATTATATCGAAATGGTTGTTGACAAACTGAAAGTATCCGAAAAGGACATTTCAAGGTTGAAAAGAACCATTAAAACAGCAATGGATCAGGGTAAAGGAATACTAATGATTCTTGAGAAAGATTCAGATAAAGTTAAATATTTTAGCAGGAAATTAATGTGTCCCGTAAGTGGGATTTCGTATAATGAACCTGCACCACATACATTTTCATTTAATTCGCCACAGGGAGCATGCCCTAAATGTAACGGCTTAGGATATGTAAATGAGATTGATATTAAAAAGATTATTCCTGATTCGAATATTAGTATAAAGAATGGAGGAATATCGCCATTAGGAAAATATAAGAACATATTAATATTTTGGCAGTTAGATGCTATTGCTGCGAAGTATAAATTTACTTTAGAAACACCAATTAAAAATATTCCTGAAAAGGCAATGCAGACCATCTTATATGGATCTGACGAAACTTTCAAGCTCTTAAATACACCTTTGGGTAAATCATCAAATTATTTATTAAGCTTTGAAGGGATAGTAAATTATATCAATAATTATCAGCGCGAAAAAGCCATGGATTCTGGTAAAAAATGGTCTGATCAGTTTGTTAAAAGAATAACTTGTCCCGATTGCCATGGAGATCGCTTAAAAAAAGAATCTCTTTATTTTAAGATTGCTGAGAAAAATATAGCTCAGTTATCATCAATGGATATAGACGAACTTTATAAATGGTTCGAAAATGTAGATCCCTTGCTTTCTGAAAGGCAAATGATAATTGCACGTGATGTTTTAAAAGAGATAAAAGAACGTTTAACTTTTTTACTTGATGTTGGATTGAATTACTTATCCTTGAATAGAACGGCAAGAAGCTTATCAGGTGGAGAAAGTCAGAGAATAAGACTTGCAACACAGGTTGGCTCTAAATTAGTAAACGTTTTGTATATTCTTGATGAGCCAAGTATTGGCTTGCACCAAAAGGATAATTTAAAGCTTATCGATTCTTTAAAACAATTAAGAGATTCCGGGAATTCTGTTATTGTAGTTGAGCATGATAAAGAAATGATATTATCAGCAGATCATGTTGTTGATATGGGTCCTAAAGCAGGACGTTACGGTGGTAAAATAGTAGCAGAGGGATCACCAAAAGAAATAATGAAACATAGTTCATTAACAGCAGATTATCTAAATCAAAAGAAAAATATAGAGGTTCCTTCAGAACGCAGAAAGGGTAATGGTAACTTTTTAACCATTTCAGGTGCGAAAGGGCATAATCTGAAAAATGTTACTGTACAGTTTCCTTTAGGGAAATTAATCTGCGTTACTGGTGTTTCTGGGTCTGGAAAATCGTCATTAATAAATGAAACACTGCATCCTGTATTAAGTAAATATTTCTACAGAAGTTCAAAACAAATTCTCGATTATTCATCAATTGACGGAGTAAAAAACATTGATAAAGTAATTGAAGTAGATCAATCACCACTGGGCAGAACACCCCGATCCAATCCCGCAACATATACAGGAGTATTTGGCGATATCAGAAAACTTTATGAGCAAACACCAGAAGCAAAAATCCGAGGATATAAAGCCGGACGATTTTCATTTAATGTAAAAGGAGGAAGGTGTGAAACTTGTCAGGGAGCAGGAATGCAAACTATAGAAATGAACTTCTTGCCTGATGTATATGTGCATTGTAAAGATTGTAACGGAAAAAGATATAACCGCGAAACACTTGAAGTGAAATTTAAAGGTAAGTCCATTAGTGATGTATTGGATATGACCATAAATCAATCTGTCGAGTTTTTTGATCAGATTCCGGCAATAAAACTAAAATTAAAAGCACTTCAAGGAGTTGGCTTGGGTTACATAACTTTGGGTCAGTCTTCAACTACTTTATCTGGAGGTGAATCTCAAAGAGTAAAATTGGCTGCAGAACTAGCAAAAAGAAATACAGGAAATACGCTTTACATACTTGATGAACCAACTACCGGACTCCATTTTGATGATATAAGGGTACTAATGAAAGTTTTAAATAATTTAGTTGATAAAGGAAATACTGTTATTATTATTGAACATAATATGGAGGTAATAAAATTAGCCGATCATATTATTGATATGGGAAAAGAAGGTGGAGTAAAAGGAGGAACTATTTTATGTGAAGGAGCGCCTGAGGAGATAATTAAGAACAAAGAAAGTTATACTGCAAAGTACTTAAAGGAGGAGCTCCTGTAAATTATAGAGTAAAATAGATTATATTAGTATTGTTAATGATTAAACAGAATTTTAAAAAATAACATATGACAAACGAAGAATTAATAAAAGAAGCTTTTGAGAATAGAGACTGGAACGAAGTTCAAACATCTGATTCATGGTCAATTTTTAAGGTGATGGCCGAATTTGTTGAGGGTTACTCAAAACTATCAAAGATTGGTCCTTGTGTTTCAATATTTGGCTCAGCAAGAACAAAGCCTGATAATAAATATTTTAAACTGGCCGAAGAAATAGCATTTAAATTAACTCAACATGGTTATGGTATAATTACTGGTGGTGGACCAGGTATTATGGAAGCCGGTAATATGGGTGCTAAAAAAGGAAACGGAAAATCAGTAGGATTAAATATTGATTTACCTTTTGAGCAATCCGGTAACATCTTTATCGATCCTGATAAGTTAATTAGCTTTGAGCACTTCTTTGTTAGAAAGACTATGTTTGTTAAGTATGCACAGGGTTTTATCGTTTTGCCGGGTGGATTTGGAACTTTCGATGAACTTTTTGAAGCAATTACACTTATTCAAACTGAGAAAATCGGGAAATTTCCGATTATTCTTGTAGGTTCTTCTTACTGGCAGGGGTTAATTGACTGGATTAAAAATGTAGTTCAGGACGAAGAACACAATATTAGCGAAGGAGATTTGGATTTATTTCAAATTGTAGATACAGCAGATGAAGCGGTTGAGAAAATTAATGAGTTTTATTCCAGATACCTATTGAGTCCTAATTTTTAATTTATTATATTTATTTTTTAATATGATTTATTAACAAAGCAGCGAAGTTATTAACATTTGTTAATAACTATTGTTGACATTTTGTTAGTTTTGTTTTAAATAGCTATTTTTATTGAGCTATAGATAAATTAATACACGTGCATTATGATTAAACATTTAATGCTTCTTTTAAATATGTTTATACTGTTAGTTCTGAACTCTGTTTTTTCAGACGTTAGTTTAAACATGGATGCAACTGAACAAGTGGAAGCAGGAAATGAGATTTATGTTGAGATAACCTTAAATAAATCAGACTACGACAGCTTTGCAAGATTCCAGCAGGAGATTCCAGCAGGACTTAATCCTGTTCCTGTAAATACAGCAAATGCAGACTTTAGTTTTAAAGATCAGAAAGTTAAATTTATTTGGTTAAAACTACCAGATGAAAAGCAAATTACAATTTCTTATAAGTTACAAGTAAATCAAAGATTAAAAGGAAATTTTGATCTAAAGGGAACTTTTTCATACATCTCTGGTAATGAAAGGAAATCAGTAGTTGTATCACCACAAAATATTGTGATAAATGCTTCTTCTACAATTGATCCTAAACTGATCGTTGATATTAAGGATTTTAAAAACCTTGAAGGTCCTTCAGAGAGCACTAAACAAGGACTAGAGCAAGTAAAATGTATTAGGCAATTACCTTACCTTGCTGATCAAGGAAATGAGTACATTGTAAATCTTCTTATAAATAAAGGTAATAAAGAAAAATTTGCGAAGATTCAGGAATCAGTTCCTGAAGGATATACAGCTGTTAGTTTAGAAAGTAAAGATGCCATTTTTACATTTAAAGATCAGACTGTAAAACTCCTTTGGATGAATTTACCTGCAAATCCATATTTCGTGGTTTCTTATAAATTAGTTCCTACTGAAGGAGTAAGTGAAAAACCAAACATGAGCGGAACATTCTCTTATATTGAAAACGACAAAACTCTAAGTATCGATATAATTGAAAAAGATGTTAGTTTGCAGAATGCAAGTTCTGAGAATCTACTCGCAGTATTAAATTCAACCATAGGTAAAACAAGTGAAGCAATTTCATATACTCAGCCATTAGACTATTCCGGAAAAGTGAAAATTGAAATTGCAGAAAGTGCACTGAGGTTGATTAATGATGATAGTAAATTAACAAGTATGTTGGAACCTGAGTCTGGTATTTATTATCGTGTTCAGATTGCTGCAGGTCACCGACCAATAAATATGAATCATTATTTTAAAAAATATAATCTGGATAAAGAAGTGCGCGCAGAGTTTCATGAAGGATGGAGAAAATATTCTGTTGGTTCATTTTATGTTTACAAAGCAGCACGAGATTACAGAGTTCATATCTGGAATACAACAACTATTAATGATGCATTTGTTTCGGCATATAACGAAGGAAGCCGTGTTACTGTGCAAGAGGCGCTGATGATAACAAATCATGAATGGTATCGCTAATTTAAATTGAACTTGTACAAATGAAGTTTATAAAATTTTTAACTATTTTATTTTTTACTTTCCTAAGTACTCAACTTGTTTTTGCTCAAGGAGGCTATGAAGATCTCCTTTTTGAAGAAGTTGAAGTAGAAAATCCAGTATATATGCCAGTAATTGGCTTAGGTGCAGGTGTAATAAATTATTACGGTGAATTAAAAAATGATGTTAAAAACTTAATTCAAGGTCAACCTACATTTCGTGCAAATCTTTACCAATATTTAGATAGTAAGCATTATTGGAAGGTTAATGCAAATGTAGTTTTGGGTAAAGTTTCAGGTTATGAAAGGTCATTTCTTGATACAACGAAGAATATGAACTTTGAGTCAAGTTTGTTTAGTATTGGGATGAACGTTGAATATAGTTTTGGAAATATATATAAAGGAAGTAGGAAGATTGTACCTTTTTTATCTATTGGAGGTGGGACATAGCGCCCCTCGATGGCGCCTCTCTGCACGGGCACGATATCTATAAGCGGACTTGACGAAAGAACCATACCGCCCGGGTGTTGTCCCATGTACTTGGGAAACCCGTCCAGTTCTGCGGCCAGTCTCACCAGGTTCTGCCATATCGGCATATCCAGCCGGTCCTTAAAATTGGGCATCTTCTGCATCCTTACCCCAAGTTTCCGGGCGCTGCCCCATTCTGTCTGCTTGGCAAGCTGGTCTATTTCAGTCTGTGGCAGGCCCAGTGCCTTACCCAGGCCTCTTACCGCCCCTTTTACCTGGTAGGTAGCAATGGTGCCGGTAAGGACGGCATGCTCCCAGCCCCATTTCTGGTGAGTTCTCAGAATGAGGCCTTCCCTGATGCTGCGGGGGAAATCGAGGTCGATATCCGGCACATTAGTCATCATATCTTCAGGGAGAAACCTTTCCAGCGAGAGGTTGTACTTCAACGGATCAATGTGGGAAAGACCGATAAGATATCCTATCAGCAGAGCTACCGAGGAACCTCGTCCTCTCCCGGGCGGGTTCTCTTCAAGAGACAAAGACGGGTCACTCAACCCCTGGTCAATCATTACTTCCCGCCCCAACTTGATTACCTCGTGGTAGAGGAGGAGAAAACCAGCCAGGTTATACTTTTT
>DAOWGM010000019.1 GCA_030637515.1 Bacteroidales bacterium | reverse complement strand
TTATTTGAAACATTCAGTCAAACTTTTTGCATATATTTATAAATAAATTGTAAATTAGTATTGATTTTTACTTTTTTTGCAAGAATTTTAATAAATTGGGTTAAACTTTAGTTAGGATAATAAAATATGAAAGATTTAGTTTTAAAAGAAACAGAGAAGACTCCTTCCGTTGCTTTAAGTACAAATGGTGTTCTAAAAATTGAGGGGCGTTCAATTCCTGAGGATGCTGCTAGATTTTTCAAGCCTCTTCTTGACTGGACAAAAGAATTTACATCCAACGAAATACGGGTTGACATAAAACTTGAGTACTTTAATACCAGCTCTTCAAAGTTCATACTTGAAATGCTGCGACTTCTTGAAAATAATCCTGACAATAGTAATATTTTAGTAAATTGGTTTTATGAAGAAGGTGATCTTGATGTATTAGAATCAGGACAATATTTTGAATCAATAATTGGAATTCCTTTTAAATACATTGAATACGAGGAATTATAATTAATTCGATCTTTTTACTTGCAATAAGTAAATATCCATTTCACTCTTTTAAATTTTCGTTTATGAAAAGATTTGTTGTTCTACTACTTCTAACAGCATTTACGGGTTTGTTATATGCACAAAACCCTAATTGTCAGCAAAAAATTTCTGATCAGCAATTTAAACAGAAGTATCAGCTAATAAAAAGCAAACAAAATGATAATTCTCGATTGCAGATTTCAAAACAGTTATTTAGAAGTTTTTGCTTATCAAGTAAGCAAGTAAAAGATATTGCATTTTTGTATGAAAATGACGTTGCACGATTAAAATTTACAAAAACAGCATACAAACGAACTATTGATAAACAAAATTTTTATGAAGTTTTCGATGCATTCGTATATTTCTCAAATGCGTTTCGTTTATATGATTTTATAAACAATAAAGAGGAAAACGACAACAATACTGGTAATGAAAATCCGGGAACAAATACTTTCGAATTCCCGAACTATAATTATCCCTCATATAAGAATTACCAAGGAACAAAGAACTGTTCACAGGTAATCTCTAAAAATAGCTTTAATTACATTGTCAGTCAACTATATGACATAAACAATGATCAGGAAAAATATAGCAAAGCTGCGAATTTAATCAAGAGTAATTGTTTGCCAACTTCGGATCTTATGAAAATTGGGTCCTTATTTCAATCAGAAGGTTTTAAACTAAAATTTGCATCTATAGCTCAAAAATCAGTATTTGATCTTGATAATTATATTGAAATGAAACAAATTTTCAATACTCCATCAGGAAGAAACAGGTTTATGGAAACCCTCGGAAATCAAGAATCAATAGTTGTTAATACTTGTAAAGTAAGCAATACGGAATATAGAAATGTTATTACAACAATAAAAAACGAGAAGTTCAATACAAATAAAATAAATACAGCAAAGCATCTTATTAAGTCAAAAAAATGTTTTACTGCCCTTCAAATAAAAGGTATAATTGAACAATTTAGTTATGAAAATTCTAAACTGGAAATTGCTAAATATGCATATGAATTTACTATTAATCAATCTGATTATTATATAACAGTTAGCCAAGCTCTGGATTTTGAGAATAGTAAAAAGAATCTTCTTAATTATATAAATAGTAAAACACTCTAATTACCCAACATTTTATGGAAAAAACTGTTTTAATAGTAGATGACTCGAACACAAATATTTTCCTTTTACAAAGTATACTGGAAACAGAAGGTATAAAATCATCTGTAGCAGTTAGTGGAAAAGAAGCTTTTGATTTCCTCGAAGCCAAAAAGCCATCATTAATACTTCTTGATATTATGATGCCTGACAAAGACGGCTTTATGGTATTAGAAGAATTAAAGAGCAAACCTGATATGAAAAATATTCCTGTAGTTTTTATAACTGCCAAGAATGATACCAATATCAGAAAAGCAGCTCTTGAAGCTGGTGCAACAGATCTCATTCAAAAGCCTATTGATGTAGACAACGTTCTAAAACTGGTAAAAAGTATTTTACTTAACTAATTACAATTATGGGTAAATCAAATAATTCGATAAATACAAACCTGGAATCGTTAAAAGAAAATATTTTCTATACTATTTCATCCTTAGCAGATTATCTTTTTATCCTTGATACAGAAGAAAAATACATTGATATCAGATTACCTGAAAGGCATAATATTATTGATATAAATCCTGAGAAATCATTAAATAAGAATTTTAAGGAAGTATTCATTAGTAATGATTTTAAATTAAACTTTGAAAAGCACTTAATTAAGCTTAAGGAAACTACCATTAATCAGGAATTTGAATTTACAATTTCGAAAAATTTAGATACATTCTTTTTATACGCAAAAATTTCTGAATTAAAATCTGAAAGAGGTGAAGTATTAGGTTATGTACTCTTAGCGCACGATATTACCAAGCTCAGATTAAATGAAGAAAAACTAAATAAAAAAATAGAGGAACACGAGAATAAAATATCTACTTTAGAAAAGGATGTTAATTTTTATATTAAACAAGGCGATGTTGTAACAAGCCAGAGAACAAAAATTCAGAAAGAAAGAGATACAATGGCTGAGGAAAAATCCGAAATGGCCAGACAAAAAGAACGAATGGAAGAAGATCTGAATTTTATTATGAAACAAGGTGATAAGATTGCCGAGCAAAAACATAAGCTTAAGATACAGCACGATATTGTTCGTAAGCAAAACAAAAAGATTGAAGATAGCATCTTATATGCAAAGAGAATCCAGTCTGCGGTATTACCGCCTAACAGGTTTATACAACACTTACTGTCGGAACATTTTATATTTTATAAACCAAGAGACATTGTTAGTGGTGATTTTTACTGGACAAAACAAGTAGATAATAAAATATTTATTGCAGCTGCCGATTGCACAGGTCATGGTGTTCCGGGAGCTTTAATGAGTATGTTGGGTATAACATTCCTAAATGAGATTATTAATAAGAATTCGAATATTCATGCAAATGAAATATTAAATGAGCTAAGAATTCATATTATTAGTTCATTACGACAAACGGGCTCAACTGGAGAAAGTCGCGATGGTCTTGACATTGCACTTTGCATATTAAATCATGAAGATAAATCGCTTGAATATGCCGGAGCAAACAACCCATTGTATTTAATCAGAAACAACGAATTACAGGAAACAAAACCTGACAGAATGCCAATTGGAATCCACCGTCGTGCAAAGGAATCATTTCAGAATAATGTAATTAAGCTTGAAAAAGATGATTTAATTTATATTTTCTCTGATGGTTTCATTGACCAGTTTGGCGGACCAGATGGCAGGAAATATCTTTCAGCAAATTTTAAAAAGCTGTTAGTTGAACACAATGCAAAATCTCTTGCACAACAAAAATATATTATTGAGCAATCATTTGAACAATGGAAAGGTGAACGAAAACAACTTGATGATATATTAATAATTGGATTTAGAATTGCATTTGGAAAAGAAGAAGTTAAATCAAAACTTGATTACGATTGGGCTGGAAAAACTGTCTTAATTGCTGAAGATGATGAAGCCAATTTCATGTTACTTAGGAAAGCACTTGAAAAAACCAACGTTGATATCATCCATGCAGAAAATGGTAAAGATGCTGTTAAGCTCTTCAGAACTAATCCTGATATTGATTTAGTACTAATGGATATAAGAATGCCAATAATGGATGGAATTGAAGCTACTACTCAAATTAAACATATTGATAAAGAAATTCCTGTTATTGTGCAAACTGCCTTTACTATGTCATCTGAAAAAGAGAAAAGTTTTAAAGCAGGTTGTGACGATTACATTTCAAAACCTATAAATATTAAAGAATTATACGCAACTATGTGTAAACACATTGAAAAACATGAATAAAAAAAGCCGGTTTAAAACCGGTCTTTTTATTATTTGAGCTTATCTATTACATTTTTCATTCTTGTCATTGCTTCAATCAACTTTTCATCTGAAGTAGCATATGAAAATCTTATATAATCTGGCGATCCAAAAGCAGAACCCGGAACTGTTGCAACATGAGCCTTTTCTAAAATATACATTGATAAATCAGAAGAATCCTTTATTGTTATTTCACCATCTGATTTTCCAAAAAGTGATTTTACTTCAGGAAATAAATAAAATGCTCCTTCTGGCACATTTGCCTTAAACCCATCAATATTTTTCACCAATTTCACTACAAGATCTCTTCTACGTTTAAATGCTGATACCATATTGGCAATACTTGGAGTTTCAATATTAAGTGCTGCAACAGAAGCCATCTGAGATACGGAAGAAGCACCTGAAGTTAACTGTCCCTGAATCTTATTACACGCTTTTGCAATCCATTTTGGAGCTGCGATATAACCAATTCTCCAACCAGTCATTGCATATCCCTTTGAAACACCATTAATTATAATAACTTTATCTCTAATTGATTCAAACTGCGCTATACTTTCATGCTTTCCAACGAAGTTTATATGTTCATATATTTCATCCGATAAAATATACATTTCTACTCCGCAATTTTCAATTACTTTTGCAATTGCCTCTAACTCATTTTTTGAATATAAGCTTCCTGATGGGTTTGATGGAGAGCATAAAAACAATGCTTTAGTTTTTGGTGTAATTGCATTTTTTAGCTGTTCCGGTGTAATTTTAAAGTCTGAATCTATTGAAGTTTCAATAACTACATTTTTCCCTTCGGCAAGTTTAACAAGCTCAACATAGCTTACCCAATATGGAGCAGGTACAATAACTTCATCACCCTTATTAATCAACGTTAAAATTACATTTGCCAATGAATGTTTTGCTCCGTTAGAAACAATAATCTGGTCTGTACCATAATCAAGGTTATTTTCCCTTTTTAACTTTCCTGAAATCGCTTTTAATAATTGAGGGAAACCAGGTACCGGAGAATAATGGCTGTAATTATCATTAATAGCTTTAATTGCTGCTTCTTTTATATGGTCTGGTGTATTAAAATCAGGTTCACCAACACTAAGATTAATAACATCAACACCTTTAGCCTGCAAATCTCGACTTTTCTGACTCATTTCCAGTGTTTGAGAAATAGACAGCGAAGAAACTCTTTGTGATACATTTTCCATAATTCTTAAAAATTAAAAGGGTCAATGTGCTTACATCAACCAATATGAATTATTTTTTATTAAATTTGATCAAACTAATAATATTGTTAATTGTTTTTTTTCGTTATTGTGTAAAGATAAAATAAATTAAGCTAATTATTTGTGTTGTAAAACAACATAAACAATAATTACAAAACCCTTAATATCAAAGTTATGAATGAATTATTCGAGATTTTAAAATATACTTTACCTGCAATCATTGTTTTAATTGTTAGTATAGTTTTAATAAAAAAAATGATTAAAAATGATCAACACAAAAGAAACTCAGAAATTGCCTTAGGAAATCAAAAGATAATAACTCCTATTCGATTACAAGCTTATGAGCGTATTACTTTGTTGCTTGAGCGTATTTCTCCTGAGTCATTAGTTATGCGTTTAAACAAGCCTGAATATACTGCAAAGCAGCTTCAAACTGAATTATTAAATACTATACGATCAGAATTTGATCATAATGTTTCTCAACAAATTTACATTTCTGCTCAAGTTTGGGAAATAATTAAAAATGCCCGAACGAATACTATTCAATTAATTAATGGATCAGCAAGTAAAGTAAACCCAGATGCTCCAGCATTTAACTTAAGTAAAGTTATACTTGAAAATTTAGTTGCTCAAGAAAAATCTCCCGTAAGTATGGCTCTTGATGCATTAAAAAGCGAAGTAAAGAAGTTTTATTAAACATTATTCTTTTCTAATAATTATTTATGTTTAAACATATAAAAGTAATTGGTTTTGATGCCGATGACACACTTTGGATAAATGAGCCTTATTTCAAGGAGATAGAAGATAATTTCTGTGAACTACTAAAGAACTATCTTCCAACCAAGGATATTTCAAAACGACTTTTTAAAACCGAAATTCAAAATCTACAGTTATATGGTTATGGAGTTAAAGCATTTATGCTTTCTTTAATTGAGACTGCCATTAATATTAGCAATAAAAAAGTACCACTTGAGATTATAGAAAAGATATTAGATTTGGGTAAACAACAATTAAATAAGCCTGTTATACTTTTAGATGGTGTTGAACAAGTTCTTAGTAAATTATTTAATGATGGATATAAACTAATTGTTGCAACCAAAGGAGATCTTTTGGATCAGGAAAGAAAACTGAAGAAATCAGGATTGGAAAAATTCTTTCATCATATCGAAATTATGAGCGAAAAGAAGGAATCTGATTACACAAAACTTCTAAATCATCTGGAGATTAACTCAAGTGAATTTGTTATGATTGGAAATTCTATAAAATCAGATATTTTACCTATTGTAGCGATTGGAGGTAAAGGCATTCATGTACCTTATCATACAACCTGGGAGTATGAAAATGTGGTTTCAGATAAAATTGATGATAATAGTTTTATTGAAGTTAAAAGTATATCTGAAGTTTTAAATTATTTATAATGAAGAAAATTATTGATTATAATACCTGGGAAAGAAAAGAACACTTTGAATGGTTCAAAAACTTTGATGAGCCATTCTGGGGAATTGTTTCAGAAGTTGACTGTAGCAAAGCTTACGATTCGTCTAAGAAAGAAGATATCCCTTTTTATCATAATTATCTACACAAATCATTAAAAGCAGTTAATCTTTTAGAAGACTTTAAGCTAAGAATTGAAAATGACCAGATTGTTTGCTACGATAAAGTTCATGCTTCGGCTACATTAAATAATAAAGATGGTTTATATGCCATGTCGTTTATTGAATACCACGAAGATTTAGAAGAATTTAGCAAAAACATAAAAAAAGAAGCAGATAGGGTAGCCAGAATTACCGGTTTAGGTGTTAATTCAGACACGGCGCGTAAAGATACAATTCATTATTCATCAGTACCATGGTATAAAATTACCGGGTTAACACATGCACGAAACTATAAATTTGAAGATAGCGTACCCAAAATCACTTTTGGAAAATTTGAACAAGTTGGAAATAAAAAGATTATGAGTATTTCAATAAATGGACATCATGGATTAATTGACGGATCACATGCAGGAAAATATCTAAATCTTTTTCAGGAATTATTAAACAGTTAATTTATCTTGGATCAATAAAAATTACAAATCCTGTAGTAAACATTAGTGTTTTATTTAGGGGAGTTCCTACTTCTTGTACCGGCCAGAAAGACTCATAATTAAAGTTATATCTTAAATCTGCAGTATTGTTATTTAAATTAAAAAAACCCTGAGTATATCGTATATCTATAAAAATATCTGCCCATCTATTAAATCTCCCTTGAGCTCCAAGACCAACAATAAATCCTGCATCAAAATGGTTCAGGTTTGCATTAATATCTTCATTAATATTTTCAGTAATAAAATCATCACCTATAATAATTTCATATGTTCCTTTGGTATTTGCAGTAATAAGATATGATCCATAGCCACCACCATAAATATAAAACTCTGGATCTCGGGTAAAATTAAACTTTAGATATAAAGGAATAGTAGCATAATGCAAATTCATATTCATTTCATGATTTGCAAATTTCCCTCCTTTTAATTCATAGTTAAGTTCAGCACGAACTGATAATTTCGGATTAAAATATAATGCTCCGGTTACTCCAATTTGAGCTCCGAGCTTCTTTGCATACTGATCAATTGCATTATCACCTGTTACCGTTGACAAAAGGACTCCTCCCTTTATACCAAAGGTCGATATTTCAGAATCATTCTGAGCAAATAAGATACAACTCTGACTTAACAGAACTAATATAATAATACCTAATTTCACTCCACCTCTGGTTAACATTTTATTGCTTTTATTCACGAAAATACAAAATATTAAAATAAAAAAAGCCTGTCAATACTCTGACAGGCTGATTAAAAACAATTTTCATGCAATTATTTGATTAAATCTACACTTCTTTTTACGAATTTTGTAAGATCCTCTCCCTTAAGAAGATTATTTGCAAGAAGCGCCAGATCAATAAGTTGCTTAACATACTTATTTTCTACGCCGTATTTGTTAAGGATTTCATTTTTCTTGTTATTTACTTCTTCAATTTTCTTTTCAACATCTGTTAATTTATCTTTTTCGCTCTGGTTAATTTCTTCTTCTTTTTTGCCTTCTTTCGCTTTCTCCAGAGTTACTTTCTCATCTTCGAAAGGTTTTACTTCTTCTATTATTTTAGAAATCTTTGCTCCAACTTTCTTTTCTTTCTGCTCAATTATTTTTTCAACCAAACGATGATTTGAATTAAGGACAAGATTATAGCTATCAGGAAGATCTCCATAAAAATTCATTCCACCACCACCCATAGCAGACATATCTTTCATTCTTCTCATAAATTCTGATTGCGTTACCATTACTGGATCAGCATCTTCTTTTAAATTTTCGAATGAAACAGTAAATGTTGCAAAAGTTGGTAACTGATTCTCAAACATTTGTGTTAATTGACTTTTATCCTCTTCAGAAATCTTAGACTCTTCAGCATCTTCTTTTTTTATCATATTATCAACCACATCAGAATCAACACGCATGAATCGTGTTCCATTCATTTTTTGCTCAATATGATTTATAAAATGTGAATCCAGCTGTCCATCCATAACTAAAACATCGTAACCCTTTGCTTTAGCATTTTCAATAAATGTAAATTGCTTTTCGGTATCAGTTGAATATAAATAGATGAGATTTTTATCTTTATCTGTTTGGTTCTCTTTTACTAATTTTTCGTATTCTTCAATAGTAAAATATTTGCCATCGGTGCTTTTAAATAAGAAGTATTTCTCAGCCTTTTCGTAAAATTTTTCTTCAGTAAGCATTCCATACTCAATAAAAACTTTTAAGTCATCCCACTTCTTCTCAAATTGTTCTCTGTCGTTTTTAAATATCTCTTCGAGTCTGTCTGCTACTTTTTTAGTAATATGACTCGATATCTTCTTAACATTTGTATCACTTTGTAAATAACTACGTGAAACGTTCAATGGAATATCAGGCGAATCAAGAACACCATGTAAAAGAGTCAAAAACTCAGGAACTATTCCTTCAACAGAATCGGTTACAAAAACTTGATTAGCATATAATTGTATTTTATTTTTCTGTATTTCAATGTTAGCTTTTATTCGTGGAAAATAAAGAATCCCTGTAAGATTAAAAGGATAATCGACATTTAGATGAATATGAAAAAGGGGTTCTTCACTCATTGGATAAAGCTTTGTATAAAATTCATTATAATCTTCATCCTTCAAATCAGTTGGAGTTTGTGTCCAAACTGGATTTGTATCATTTATAATATTAGGCTTGTCTGTTTCAACTTCCTTGCCATCTTTCCAATCTTTTTGCTTACCAAATTCAATCTCTATTGGCAAGAAGCGACAATATTTGTTTAAGAGTTCTTTTATCCTTCCTTCTTCAGCAAATTCCTTTGATTCATCGTCAATAAAAAGAGTAATATCTGTTCCTCTTGTTTCTTTTTCTACTTCTTCAAGCTGATATTCAGGACTTCCATCACAAGCCCATTTAACTGCCTTAGAGTCTTCTTTATATGATTTTGAAACAATTTCAACTTTCTCTGAAACCATGAAAGAAGAATAGAAGCCTAATCCAAATTTACCAATAATTCCAGTTTTGTCTTTAAACTTATCAAGAAACTCACCAGCACTTGAGAAGGCTATCTGGTTTATATATTTATCGATTTCCTCCTCGGTCATACCAATACCATTATCACTTATTGTAAGTGTTTTTTTCTTTGGATCTAAAGAAATTTTCACTTTTAAATCTCCAAGCTCACCTTTAAAATCACCTATAGAAGCCAGTTTCTTCAATTTTTGGCTTGCATCAATTGCATTTGATACAAGTTCTCTTAGAAATATTTCATGATCAGAATAAAGAAACTTTTTAATAATAGGAAAAATGTTCTCCGTTGTTACACCAATTTTACCTTTTTGCATTTTTCTATAATATTTTGAGTTTTACATCATTTTAACTTCTGGCTCTTTTTCAATTAATGTGCCATTTAAGTATCACTGACAAATAGACAGCAAAAAATAGAATTTGTAATTAAAGTAATGAAATTATTACAGAACAAGAATCAATGATTATTTATCAGGGTAGAGTTGTTCAAATTGAGAACCAATGAGGGAAAAGCATATAAAAAATAAGTAGAATTATTGTTACGCCTGCAAAAAACAGCAGGAATATTCTTGTAAATCTGCGACTTGCATCCTTTTTCAATAAGAAATTCTTAAGACTTATTATCCCCAATATATTATTTTCAATACGAAGAATTAAATTATCATTCCTTTTAATAAAGGTATATGCTCCAAAATGAAATGCCGAAGAAACAATATTAATGTCATCATTTTCAGAATACAAAATAACCTCACATTGGGAGTTTATCTTTTTAATTCTTTTTAAAACATCAAGCACATTAATATCATTGTTATCTTCATCTGTTTCAAGGTTTGTTGATAAGAAAACAATAAATGTTACTTTTTTGTCAAGCTTTATCAATTCAAAGTCGTCAAAAAAATCTCTTGATCGGGAATATATTTTAATATTGTATTGATTAACTTCCTCTAATTTAGCTAATAAATCACGAATATATGAATCATCATTATCAATAAAAATTACATGTGTATTTTGTTTTGATACAATGTTTGGCATATTTAGATCTGTTATTATTTATTAAAAATAAGAGTTTTATACCAATAAGTCAAGAACTAAATCTTTTCAAAAACCATCAATACTATAATTTCTGACATCAATATCTGGATATGAATTCCATATTCCTCGTTCAAACTTCAAGCCATCATACGAAAAATCAGGTCCGTAAAACTCATATTGACCTTCCAAGTTGGGTCGTGATGGTGATAAATGATCGTAAATAATCATTTCCATTTCTTCATTGTAAGTTAGAACCATATTGCTTTGCGCGTTAAACTCAAATATGATTCTTGACACTGCTTGATTTCTATTTTTAAATACCGCTTTGCCAAAAACAAGCTCATTCTTACGATCAAAATAGAGAATTTCTACTATCTTCTTTTTAGATAAGAGGTTATTTAAATCTGCTCCAAGCAATGTATAATAAGTTTTCCCTGAATATTTATTTTCAATTATTTTATAATACAGCGCTCCATACCAATTTTCATTATTTAGTATAGCCAACTCCGGATTTTTTATTTTTGCAGAATTATCAAACAATTCATACGATAAAATATTTCTGTTAGTGCTTTTATATTGAATAAATCCGAAGTATTTATGAGTTCGGTTGTTATATGGTAAGTTCCAATTAATAATTTTAACTTTATTGTCAGGAGAATAAATGACTCCAACGTATGCAAGGGAATCAAATCGAAAATCAAAAGACTCTTCAAGTTTTATTGCTTTTCTAAATATTTTGAGGATTTCATTATTAAGTTCTTCTTTTTTCTGATCGGTTTTTTCAGTTGATATTAAAGTAAAATAATGTACCAAGCTATCTTGATAGCTATTGAGAACCTCATCAGCGTACATGTTATAATTAGTGCTAATAAACAAAAACAGTATAATAATAAGCTTTTTATAAAATGAAAACATAAACTATTTCTTTATTGAATATAAAACTACAGCAAGCTCTTTTTATTATATACTACTTTCGATCGATTCATTTAATATATTGCAAGCTTTAATTATTTCATCGTCAGTAATAATAAGTGGAGGAGCAATTCTAAAGGCACTATCATGAAATAAAAACCAGTCTGTTATTAATCCATTTTTAATTGATAAATCAATTACTTTTTTAACTTGAGTAAAATCCTTTAGTTCAACTGCCATAAATAACCCCATACCTCTTATTTCTTTTATTTGTGGATGTGTAAGATATTTACGGAATAATTCACCTTTTCTTTTTACATCACTAATAATATTTTCGTTTGTTAAAACATCAAGAGTTGCTACTGCTGCTGCACAAGAAACCGGATGACCACCAAAAGTGGTTATATGTCCAAGTATAGGATTTGTTTTTAAGCAAGACATTATTTCATTTGTTGAAATAAAAGCTCCTATTGGCATACCTCCTCCCATTCCTTTTGCAATTGTCATAATATCAGGTATAACATCAAATTCCATTAAAGCAAAAAAACTTCCGATTCTTCCGAAACCAGTTTGAATTTCATCAAAAATTAATAATGCTCCAGTTTCATCACATTTTTTACGAAGTTTCTTCAGAAAATTGTCTTCAGGAATTCTTATCCCAGCCTCTCCCTGTATTGATTCAACTAAAACACAAGCTGTTTTATTGGAAATCTTTTCCAAATCTTGTTCTGAGTTAAAAGTCAGGAATTTAATATCAGGCAATAAAGGTCTGAAAGAATTTTTAAACTCCTCATTCCCCATAACACTTAGAGCTCCATGAGTACTTCCGTGATATGCATTATTAAATGAAATAATTTCTGTTCTGCCTGTATATCTTTTAGCCAACTTCAAAGCTCCTTCAATAGCTTCACTTCCCGAATTAACAAAATATGTAGAATTTAATTCGCCAGGCAGAATTTTACTGATTTTTTCGGCAAATACAACTTGTGGAGATTGAATATACTCTCCATAAACCATAAGATGCATATAGGTTTCAGCCTGTTTTTTTACAGCTTCCACAACTTTGTCATGCAAATGTCCAATATTGCTTACAGAAACTCCTGATATCAAGTCAATATAGGGTTTATTATTCTTGTCGAATAAATAAATTCCTTTTGCTCTTTCTATTTCAATTTCAAGTGGAAAATCAGATGTTTGTCCAACATGCTCGAGAAATAATTGTCTTTGTGAAATCATAATTGATAATTCTAAACAAAAAAATTGGGGAATTACCCCAATTCATAATTCCTTTATAGCTATAGAATAGCTATTTACCCATTAAGTTAATATCATTCATAAACTTTTCTTTATAGGCTTTTCCAATTGGTATAGCTTTCAATCCTTCACTATATTTAATATAAATTGAATTATCTTCAATTCTATTTATTCTTTTTACATTAACAATATAAGATCTGTGAACTCTTTTAAAATGAGAAGCAGGCAGTTGGCTTTCAATAGATTTCATTGTAAAATGAATGGTGAATTTTTCATTAAATGCATTTACAATTACATAATTTTCCAATGCTTCAACCCAAAGTATATCGTCATATTTTAACTGAACAAGAGCTGAATTCTTTTTTATAAAGATTTCATTAGATTCTTTTTTGCTTCTTGATTCAAATATGTTCTTTGCCTTCAAAGCTGCTTTATAAAACCGGCTATACGTGGCAGGTTTCAGCAAATAATCTGTAACATCATAATCGAAAGCCTCCAATGCATATTTTTCTTTTGAAGAAACAATAATAACCTGTGGTAAATTCTTTAAGGTATTTAAAAAATCAATCCCATCCATTTCAGGCATCTCAATATCAAGAAATATTAAATCAATATCTTCTGTGCTTTTTTGAAGCAAATTAATTGCCTCAACAGCATTTTGAAAAGAGTGTTTAAGTTCAAGAAAATCAGTCCTGTTTATAAACTCATCAACAACTCTTCTGGAAAGAGGATCATCATCAATTACAATACAATTCATACTATTTATCTTAATATCTTCAAAAATAGAAAAATTAAAAGAAGAATGGACTATTATTCTTTTAAAAAATTTACATGAATATACAAAATTTAATGGTTAATTGTTTCTTTTCTTAGATAAAAAGGTATCAATTAACATTGATGAACTTTTTATAGATTTTTTATGCCAGTCTAATTTTAGTTCGTCTATTTCTGAATCAGATAGTTGCCACTTAATATCAGAATTTCTTAATTTATGGACTAAATGCTGCAGGATTATTGCTGCTGAAACAGAAATATTATAGCTTTCAGTAAATCCGTACATTGGAATTCTTAGATATTCATCAGCATTTTTCATCATTACATCGCTTAAGCCAGTTCCTTCTGTACCAAAAAATAAAGCAAATTTTCCTTTTTCAATATCAAAGTCCTCTAAATTAATGTCATTAGAATGAGGTGTTGTTGCAATAATTCTATAACCACCTGCCTTTAAATTCTTAATTGATTCGAGGGTATTATTTTCTGAATTGTTATATTTTATCAGATTTAACCATTTTGAAGAACCCTGGACTACATCTGGGTTTAACTGATATTCATTTCTATTTTCAATAATATTAATATTCTGCAAGCCAAAACATTCAGAAGTTCTCAGTACGGCACTTGCATTTTGTGATTGGTAAATATCTTCAAGAGCAATTGTAATATACTTAGTCCTGTTTTCGAGAATCTTGTTAAATTGCGTAAGTCTTTCTTCTGTTATGAATTGTTCCAGAAATTTTATTAGTTCCTTGCTCATAGCAACTACATAAAAAAAGGAGTACAATATTTACAATGTACTCCCTGGTAATAAATTAAGTATCTTTATTGAACAGCGTCTGCTAAATCGCTTCCAGCTTTAAATTTAACAACGTTTTTAGCTTTAATAGTAATTGGTTTTCCTGTTTGAGGGTTTCTACCTGTTCTAGCGTTTCTTTTAGCTACTGAGAAAGAACCAAAACCAACTAAAGCAACTCTATCACCTTTTTTCAAAGAAGAAGTAGTACTTGTAATAAACGCGTCTAAAGCTTTTTTAGCGTCAGCTTTTGTTAAACTAGCTCCACCTGCAATTGCATCAATTAATTCTGCTTTGTTCATAATAAAAAAATTTTTAGGGTTAGTAAAATAATTATTTTTTTTTAGCTTCTACATACAAATATAGACTAATTCTGGTGTTTAGCAAATGTTCTACAAAAAAAATTAGCCGAATTTTTATAAAAATGTTGATTTTGTTAATATTTGAATAAAAAAATGCTTGTTTTCGGGTAAAATCGTATAAAAATTGGCCTTTCAGCAGGTTAAACAACTATTTTTTTTTATTTCAATTATTTTTTCATAAAATTTTGCACAAATAAAAAATAATTATACTTTTGCCGCTGGAGAAATGGCAGAGTGGTCGAATGCGGCGGTCTTGAAAACCGTTGTACCGCGAGGTACCGGGGGTTCGAATCCCTCTTTCTCCGCCAAACGAAAAAGCAACCTTTACGGGTTGCTTTTTTTAGTTTAAAATACTTCGAGATTATGTAATTTTGTATAATAACCGTTTATCCCCATCAAATCTAAGTGGTTACCCTCTTCAATTATTTTCCCTTCTTTAATAACATAAATTGTATCAGCAGATTTTACTGTTGACAATCGGTGAGCAATAACGACAGTTGTTCTATTTCTCATTAGGTTTTGTAAAGCATCCCTCACAATTATCTCAGATTTATAATCCAAAGCAGATGTAGCTTCGTCGAGAATTAAAACAGGAGGATTCTTCAAAATTGCCCTGGCAATGCTTATTCTTTGTTTCTCACCTAAAGATAAATTGTCACCTCCTTCACCAAGATTGGTTTGGTATCCTGTTTCCTTCTCAACTATAAAATCATGAGCAAAGGCAAGCTTTGCAGCTTGCTCAACCTCCTCTATCGATGAGTCAGGTTTACCAAAAAGAATATTATTATAAATAGTATCATTAAATAAAACTGGTTGTTGATTTACGTATCCAAATAAACTACGAAGCGAGTTAATAGAATAGTTTTTAAGGTTTTCATCATCTAAAAATATTTCTCCTTTAACAGGATCGAAAAAACGAGGAATTAAATCAACTATCGTTGATTTTCCTGAGCCAGACTGCCCAACCAGTGCTACAGTTTGTCCTTTATTAATTGTTATATTGATATTATTTAATACGTGCTTGTTTTCTGTTTCGTAAGAAAACCCAACATCCTTAAATTCAATCTTATTTTTAAAATCTTTTACATCAATAGCATCCGGCTTTTCAGTAATCTTATATTTATGATTTAAAATTGTATTAATCCTCTCAATAGAAGCCATTCCTTTTAAAATATTATAATAACCACCGGTAAATGACCTTGCCGGTCCAATGACCTGAGTAAATACAGCCAGATATGCTATAAACACTTTAGGACTCATTACACTGTCTAAGTTAAGCACTAATTTTCCTCCAAAAAACATCACCAAAAGAATTGATATAGTACCAATTATATCACTTACCGGACCGGACAAAGATCTCTTTCTCCATGATTTTCCAATAGCCTTTGCGTATATATCATTTTTTGTTTTAAAGTGATTTTCTACTAATTTTTCAGCACCAAAAGCTTTTATTATTTTTATTCCTGATAAAATCTCATCGAGCATTCCCATTAAAACACCCATTTTTCTTTGCCCCTTTAAAGTTGTTTGCTTTAGGGTCTTTCCAATTTGCCCTATAATTAATGCTGAGATCGGAAATACAATCAATACAATAATAGTCAGTTTTGCACTCATTATAAAAAGCACACAGAGGTAGACTCCAATTAAAACAGGGTCTTTAAAAATCATCTCAAATGAGCTAACAATTGAAGATTCTATTTCTTTAACATCAATAATTATTTTAGAAATAATATCTCCCCTCTTTTGATTTGAAAAATAGCTTAAATCAAAATCAAAAATCTTATTCATTAATTTGTTTCGAATATCCTTAACAACATTTGTTCTTATATGAATTATTTTTGACTTACCTGAATAAAGGAATATATTTTTTAATACCACAGATATAAGAACTACGCAAATTATAAAAATTAGGGCACCCATTTGACCATATTCTGCAGTTAGTTTACCGAGGTAGTAATTGAAATTATGCTGAAAAGTATCAATATTCAATTTTAAAGGTAAAGAATTAGTCTCAAAAGACTGATCAGAAAATAAAATACCAAGAAATGGTATTACCATTGTAAAAGAAACAACTGAAAATACTGCTGCAATTAAATTTGACAAAACACTCCAAAAAGCTTCAGTCCAATATGGGATAACATATTTAATAATGGCACCAAACTTTTTAATCATACCTTAAGTTTTTGTATTTAAACCAAAGGTAAATAAAAACCAATAAAAAAATCTATGTAAATTATATTCCGGTATAATTAAAGGGTGTTATTTCTTTTAATTCTTTTTTAAGCGAATCGGAAATATTCATTTTATCAATAAATAAATGAATGCTCTCTTTTGTAATTTTTTCGCCAGTACGAGTTAAGTCTTTAAGAGCCTCGTAAGGTTTCGGATAAGCTTCTCTTCGCAATATTGTCTGAATTGCTTCAGCTACTACAGCCCAGTTTTCTTCTAAATCAGAATTAATAGCCTCGTTATTAATTATTACTTTTGTTAATCCCTTTAATAAAGATTTAAATGCAATTATTGTATGTGATACCGGAACTCCGATATTTCTTAAAACAGTAGAATCAGTTAAATCTCTTTGCAAACGAGAAATAGGTAGTTTTGCCGAAAAATGCTCAAACAAGGCATTAGCAACACCAAAGTTGCCTTCAGCATTTTCAAAATCAATAGGATTAACTTTATGTGGCATTGCAGACGAACCAACTTCTCCTTTTACAAGCTTTTGCTTAAAATAATTCATGGAAATATAAGTCCAAAAATCTCTTGCTAAGTCAATAAGAATAGTATTGATACGTTTCATTGCATCAAAAGATGCTGCAATATTATCGTAATGCTCAATTTGTGTTGTAGGTGCCGATCTGTGTAATTTTAAAACATCATTTACAAAATGATTTCCGAATTTATTCCAATCTATTTGAGGATAAGCAACATGATGTGCATTAAAATTACCTGTTGCACCTCCAAATTTTGCCGAATATGGAATGACTTTTAATTGTTCAATCTGGCGTTCTACTCTTTCAATAAAAACATTTATTTCTTTACCTAAACGTGTTGGAGATGCAGGCTGTCCATGAGTACGAGCAAGCATCGAAACTGATTTCCACTCCTCAGATAAAGACCTCATTTTTTCTTTTAATTCTTCAAGTACAGGAAAATATACATTTTCTAAAGCTTCTTTTAAGGAATATGGCGTTGCAGTATTATTAATATCCTGTGAAGTAAGTCCAAAATGAATAAACTCTTTATATTTTTCAAGCTTCAACTCATCAAATTTTTCCTTAATAAAATACTCAACAGCTTTTACATCGTGGTTTGTAACCTTTTCAATATCCTTGATTTGCTGAGCATCATTGGTATTAAAATCAATACAAATATTTCGTAAATCAGAATAAAGTTTCTTATCAAAATCTTGTAATTGTTCTAAGGGCAATTCACACAAGGAAATAAAATACTCGATTTCAACTAAAACACGATATTTAATTAATCCGAATTCGGAAAAATAGTTTCCTAATTCATCAACTTTATTTCTATATCTTCCATCAATAGGAGAAATTGCAGTAAGTGTTGAAAAGCTCATAGTTTTTTATTTTAAACAATAGGGATGAAAAATTGGTTAATCGTTAACCAAATGCAAATTAAACAAAAACAATTTATTTTACTATTATAATAATACGAGCAATTGTATATTTGTTTCAATGAAATTATACTAAAATGCCAAAAATTAAAATTTCTGCCGTATCATATACCAATACTCTTCCTTTTATTTATGGAATTGAGAATAGCAGCTTAATGAATCAAATAGAGCTTACAAAGGACATTCCTTCGATCTGTGCTCAAAAATTATTAAATAACGAAGTCGATTTAGGATTGATTCCCGTTGCAATTATACCAAAACTGAAAAATTACGAAATCATATCTGACTTTTGCATTGGCGCCGTTGGTCCTGTAAGATCCGTAATTTTAGGTTCACATTGCCCATTAGAAGAAGTTAAAACTATTTTTCTTGATTATCATTCGAGATCATCGGTTATGCTAACAAGAATTCTTGCTAAACATTTCTGGAAGATAAATATAAACTGGGTTGATACAACAGATGGATTTGAGAATAGAATTAAAAATAATGAAGCCGGAGTTATTATTGGTGATAAAGCTTTAGCCGCGGAAAAGAATTTCCCTTATGTTTATGATCTGGCTGTTGAATGGATAAAGTTTACTAATAAGCCTTTTGTTTTTGCTGCCTGGGTTGCAAACAAAAAATTAAATGAGTTATTTATTCATGATTTTAACGACGCATTAGAGTTTGGTACAAAAAGTATCGAAAAAGTGGTAAATTCTGCTCGTAATTTAAATTTGCCCAAACACATCGATCTAAAAGAATACTTAATCAAAAACATAGATTATTCTTTTGATCATGAAAAATCAGAAGGAATGAAATTATTTTTAAAATACGCCGAAGAATTTAAATAATAATGCAGAAATTAGCAGTAAAATATAAATAATATGAGAAAATCGTTGATCACCTTAGTAATAATTGCTTTTGCTTCTATTCAACTATTTGCAGTAAATGACACTACTCAAGTACAGGAAAATAAAAAACAGGTTGTTTTTATATATGATATAGATAAAGAAATTGCTCCTGCAATGTGGAGACAAACACAAAAGAGTTTTGAAGAGGCAAAAAAAGCAAATGCTGAATATATTATCATTAACATGAACTCATATGGAGGAATGGTTAATATGGCTGATTCCATCCGAACCAAAATATTAGAAAGTAAAATTCCTGTTTATGTGTTTATTACAAACAATGCTGCATCGGCCGGAGCTCTAATTTCTATTGCTGCAGATAAAATCTATATGAAGAAAGGTGCAAAAATTGGCTCTGCTTCTGTTGTTGATCAAACGGGTAAAATAATGCCTGAGAAATATCAGTCGTATATGCGTTCAACTATGCGTGCAACAGCAGAAGCGCATGGTAAAGACACTATTATTACTGAAAACGGAGATACTATTTTTAAATGGCACAGAGATCCTAAAATAGCAGAAGCTATGGTAGATCCAAGAATTTATATAGAAGGTGTTAGTGATACAGGACAAATAGTTGCATTCACTGCTAACGAAGCTTTAGAAAATGGTTATTGCGAAGCAATTGTTGAAGATTTGGATGGAATCCTCGTTCATTCAAAAATAGACAATTACGAGATAAAAAGATACAAGCCAACAAAACTTGAAATCTTCATTGGTTTTCTTATGAGTCCAGCTATTCAGGGAATTTTAATTATGCTCATTGTTGGTGGAATATATTTTGAATTACAAAGTCCCGGAATTGGCTTTGCTCTCGGCGCTGCCGTTGTGGGCGCTATTTTGTACTTTGCACCTTTATATCTTGAAGGTTTAGCAGAAAACTGGGAAATGGTAATTTTTGGTGTTGGTTTAATTCTGATAATTCTTGAAATATTTGTCATTCCAGGATTTGGCATAGCCGGAATTGGTGGATTAATCCTTGCTCTATCCGGACTGGTTTTAAGTATGGTTGACAATATAATATTTGAGTTTGAATTTCATGCAGCAGAAGCAATAGCTGCAGTTATGAAATCATTACTCATTGTTTCAGTTTCAATGTTCCTATCCTTAGTCTTATCAATTTATTTAAGTAAAAAAATGCTTACCTCCAAAGCATTTTCATGGATAGTTTTAAATTCCACTCAAGATAAAAACGAAGGATTTGTTGCAGTTGAAAGCAAGCAAAGGGAATTGATTGGCAAAGTTGGTACTGCATCAACAACTCTAAGACCAAGTGGCAAAGTTGAAATTGAAAATGAAACTTATGACGCAAAATCCGAAATTGGATATATAGAAAAAGGTGAAAAAGTTAAAGTTATTGACTACAGATCAGGTCAAGTTTATGTAATGATTGCAGAGTAATTAAAAAAGCTATTAGCTTTTGGCAATTTGCTATTAGAATAAATTTTAAAAGCCAATATCTAAAAGTTAAATACAATTTGCAGAGAAAGATAAACCAATTGTCTATTGCGAATCATTTTAATATCTACAATATGACAAATTATATTATTCGTGATTATTACGACAACGATTTCAGCAGCTTAAATGAACTTTGGGAAGAAACCGGACTCGGAGGTTCCCAACGCGGAGATAATGCCAAGATTATTGCTCAGAGTATTAAATTAGGAGGTAAACTAATTCTACTTGAGAATACAAAAACAAAAGAAATTTTCGGCTCCTCATGGATGACTTTTGATGGAAGACGAATTCATTTGCATCATATTGGTGTTAAACCATCTTATCAAAATAAAGGTTTTGGCAAAATACTTACTAAAGAATCATTAAAGTTTGCGAAAGAAAAAGGTTGTCAGATAAAACTCGAAGTTCATCAGTCAAATAAAAAAGCAATTGAGATATATAAAAAACTTGGATTTACATTTTTAGGCGATTATGATGTGTACATTGTAAGAGAGCTCGATTCCATAAAATTTTAATGTTAAAATTCATTAATTTTTTCCTTAAATACGTATTTAAATTTTTTTCTACGGCTAATAATCTGTACTTTTATAGTTCGTGTCTAACCTAAAAAACACACTGTTATGACATTAACATTCAACGCGTTACGAAAAATTAAAGATCAATTACCTCATGGTGCAATCAGAAGAATTGCCAGTAATTTAAATATGAATGAGGAAACTGTAAGGAATTACTTCGGAGGTACAAATTATCGCGAAGGTGAGTCGATTGGAATCCATATTGGGCAAGGTCCTGATGGAGGAATTGTAACAATTGATGATACTACAATATTAGATATGGCTATTAAAATGACGGAAGAAACACAGTCAAAAAATTAAGCCAGAAGAAATTCCGAATAAAGCAGTCCCGAAAGATTTGGGGACTGCTTTTTTTTATTTCAACTGATTGTATATTTGTAAATAATGAATGACATAGAAAATTATATAATATCTGCCGAAGAAAAATGGTTGAACTCATTGCTCAGTTATTGCAAAAAACTATTTGATGGTAAAAAAATACTGTCACATGATCATACTCATCACTTAAGAGTTTGGGAATACTCCAAAGAAATACTTAATGCTATCAGCAATTCTTTTGATATTGACAATAATTTTATTGAAGCTACATTGATTGCTTCTCTGTTTCATGATACAGGTTTAACTCAAAATTTAAATGAAGATCACGGAAATGATAGCCGTATAATCTGTTCAGATTATTTTGAAAACGTCAACCTGAAAAAACCTGAGAATTTTAATGAGATTCTTCATGCAATAGAAATGCATGATGATAAAAACTATAAACAAGAAAACATTATACCCAATTCCATTTTAGCTGTATTATCAGCTGCTGATGATTTAGATGCTTTTGGGAATATCGGAGTGATAAGGTATACAGAAATATACCTACTTCGTGGAATTAGCCTCAACGATTTACCAAAATCAATTATCCAAAATCTTGACAATAGGTTTGCAAATTTTGAAAGGACATATAAAAACTTTCCAAAATTCGTTGAAAAACATAAAGATCGATATTTAGCTTCCAAAAAGTTCTTCGAAAACCTAAAAAAAGAGTTGTGATTTTTTACTATCTCTTCGCATAAACCAAATAGAGAATCCAATAAAATCAGTATTCCATTCGTGGTAAATCGAAAAACCAAATCTCTTATACAATTCCAAATTTCTTGGATTTGATGTTTCCAAATATATTGAAAGTTTTTTTTTATCAGCAACATCAACAAGTTCGCTCAACAATTTACTACCAGTTCCTTTCCCCTGATGTTCAGAAGAAACACCTAAAAACCACAAATAAATAAAATTTTCTTTTGGGTGATGCTTTTTTATATACCCTTCACGTTTTAATACTTTAATTAACCTTTCGGGTCCAATAACATTAAAAATAAAACTAATATCTTTTAAAAGCCTTACTAATGTATATTTTGAAGTTACAGGATAATCATAAATAACCGCTCCATTTTGATCATCAGAAATATGAGTACCATTTTGTTTTTCACACAAATCGTATGCATATAACATTAGCTTCTGAATTCTCGAAACTCTATGTTTATCATTCTTTACTACCCAATTTGTGCTTTTATTGTCATCAAAAGAGTTTGTAAGAATTTCAATTATTCGATCCTTGTTATGATTTCCAGCTTGCATCAAGGGATAGTATTTTATTTGATCACAAAATCCAGTAATTTTTCGTCTTCAATATAAGCAATAAGTCTATCTCCTTTTTTTACAGGACCTACACCTGAAGGTGTTCCGGTGAACATTAAGTCTCCTATTTTGATTGTCATGAACTTTGAAACATGCTCAATTAGCTCATCAACTTTAAAAATCATTTCGCTGGTATTGGCTTTCTGAACTACCTCTCCATTTATTTCCAGCCTAAAATTGATGTTATTAATATCATCAAATTTATCCAAAGAAATAAAATTACTTATCGGAGCTGCACCATCGAATGATTTTGAAATTTCCCAAGGCAAACCTTTTTCTTTGCATTTTTGCTGCAAGTCACGAGCTGTAAAATCAATTCCGATTCCAATTTCATTGTAATAACGATGAGCAAATTTTGAAGCTACATTTTTCCCAAGTCTACTTATTCTAACTACAATCTCTACTTCAAAATGAATATCATTTGAAAAATCGGGATAAAAGAAAGGTTGATTATTTCGAAGTAAAGCTGAATCAGGCATTAAAAAAAAGATTGGTTCTTTTGGAACCGGATTATTCAATTCTTTTGCGTGATCAATATAGTTTCGACCTATTGCTATTATTTTCATATTAAAACAGATTCCTGCCTTCGCAGGAATGACAATTTATTTTACGAATTAAATTTTCTCAGCTTTATGGCAGTTAAAACTTTTTTTGTATAAAGAGGAAAATCGCTGTTTAACATCCAGCTAAAATAACCCTGGTCTTTTTCTAAAACAGATTCCACTGTTTGCCCTTTGTATTTTCCAAAATTAAAAACTTCTTGATCTTTATCGTTAAAAATAATTCTTCCGGCAAAATCAGCATTTTTATTATGAGAAGAAACCTTTGAAAGCTCTTCCACATCATTTGTTATATCGTTGTAACGATCAATTTGCGCTTTTAAAATTTCGTATGTTGCTTTTGTATCGGCCTCAGCACTATGTGCATTATCCAGATTTTTTTCGCAATAAAATTTATAAGCTGCACTTAAAGTACGTTGTTCCATTTTATGGAAAATAACCTGCACATCAACAAAACGACATTTCTTCATATCAAAATCAACATCAACCCTCAAAAACTCTTCTGCTAATAGTGGAATATCAAATTTATTAGAATTATAACCAGCAAGATCGCAACCTTCAATATATTTAGCAACGTCTTTGGCAACTGTATTAAAAGTTGGTTCGTTCTTCACATCTTCATCGCTAATACCATGAATTTCTGTAACATGAGGAGGTATTGGCATCTCAGGATTTATTCGCATTGTTTTGGTTTCTTCTTTTCCGTCGGGAGAAACTTTTAGAAGTGAAATTTCAACAATTCTATCTTTTACAACATCAATTCCTGTTGTTTCTAAATCGAAAAAAACAATCGGCTTTTTTAAACTTAATTCCATTACTGTGTATTTATCGTTTATTGAAAAAAAAAGAGTTTCATATGAAACTCTTTTAAAATATCTGTTTACAATATATTAAACATTTATCATCATTGGCATTAACAGCATCAATACATCTTCATCGTCGTTTTCTTTCTCAGCAGGGAACAATATTCCTGCGCGTGAAGGATCTGATAATTCTACTAAAACATCAGTTGATGCAATATTTGATAATATCTCGATTAAAAATGAAGATTTGAATCCAATTTCCATATCATCACCTTCGTACTGACAATTCAAACGTTCGTTTGCAGAAATTGAAAAATCAATATCTTGTGCAGATACATTAAGTTGATTTCCTTTTAATTCTAATTTAACCAAGTTACTTGCCTGATTCGAGAATAATGCAACACGTTTTAATGCATTATATAATTCCAAACGGTCAATTGTTAGTTTGTTAGGATTGTTTGTTGGAATTACGGAATTATAGCTTGGGTAATTTCCTTCAACTAATCTTGAAACTAACTTATAATTTGATAAAGTGAAAAATGCATTTTTATCATCAAACTCAAGCATTACTTCATTTTCTTCTTTAGGAAGAATTGCTTTTAATAATGAAGCTGGCTTTTTAGGTAATATAAAAGCTGATTCCTGATCTGCTTTAACATCATTTCTTCTGTAACGAACTAATTTATGAGCATCAGAAGCTACAAATGTCATGTTATCTGGGAATAACTCAATATAAATACCATTCATTACAGGACGTAACTCATCGTCGGCTGTAGCAAATAATGTTTTTGTAATTCCAGTTAGTAAAACATCTGCTGTTAACTTGATAGTTGTTTTCTGATCATCTTTAATAACAGGAAGTTGTGGGAAATCTTCACCATTTTGACCAACTACATTATATTTTCCGTTTTCTGTTGTAATAACGATTGCGAAAGTTTCATTATTAATGTCGAAGGTTAAAGGTTGATCCGGGAATTCTTTTAAGGTATCGGTTAAGATTCTTGCAGGAATTGCAATACTACCTTCATCAGTTACATTTTCCAAAGAAATTGTAGTAATCAATGTAGTTTCCAAATCAGAAGCAGTAATCTTCAACTCTTTATCGTTTAACTGAAAAAGAAAATTATCGAGTATTGGCAAAGTATTTTTATTGCTAATTACTCTGCTAATTGCCTGTAAATGGCTCAACAACTCTGTACTGGAAATAACAAACTTCATCTGTTTCTATTTTAAATTTTTAAAGATCTATTTTATTTTTTGTGCAATAAAATCAATTATCAATTATACGAAAAATTTATCAAGTAGCCAATAAGACAGGCGTAATTTTGCGTTAACGAAAATAATCAATTTCCTTTAATATCGGATCACAAATATAATATTGAATTATTAATATTTCGTTATTTTCATTTAATAAGGCATATGCCCTATTAAAATCAAATTCTATTTTCTTCCCAAATTCGTCAAATTCATTGGCAGCTAACTTCTTATAAATTCTTAGTTTATTTACCTGACCTTTAACATCTTCCACTTCGACAGTTACAAAAGGTGAAGAATTCATTACAGAACTTGTTTCCAATTGTTTTAGATCTGTTGCTATACTCTCAAACCATATATTTTGGAAATAGGTGAAATATCGACTCAGTTTCTCAACATCAAAACTTTCTATATAACTATCAGAATTTGTTTCCTTTAAGGAGAAGGTTCCGTCACCATAATTAGTTGCCGCAAAGGACTTTTCAAAATTTTCAGAATATATAACTCTTATTTCTTTAATATTTTGAGGTTGATAATCGAATAATGTACGATCTCTCCACAGGTTTTCATTGACTGTAAATAAATCTGCTAAATTACCTTTAAAAAGAGGAATTCTTACAACATATGGCTGACCAGCTCGTGTCATCATCATATAGGTTTTTTCCTTATTCATAGATGGTTTACTAACGTAAAACCTCTTAGCAACTCTCTTACCTTTATAAACCTCAACAATAATACCTTCGGCTTTTAAAATAGATGCAACCTGGTCCTTTTCCATTTTTGAGACCGGAGAATGAACATCAATACTACTGAGAACTCTTAAAAATTCAAACACAGTTTTAGTGTGTGCTCTGTAATTATTATTTAATTCCCAATGATCTGAATTTTTACTTAGTAAAACCTCAACATCACTTGCAATTAATTTTATCTCAGTTATATCATCGGGATTTTCAATTGAAAAATTCGCTTTTTTCAAATTTAAGGTCCCTTTTGTATTTGAGAAATAGTATAAGCCAGCGAAAATAAGTAAGCCTACTAATACAAGAATATATTTTAGATTAGTTCTCATTCAAACTATTTTATACGTATTTTCTTTTACGAAGCAGCGTTAATAGAATACCAAAAATTATTATTAAAAGAACAGGTAAAACGGTATTAACCATCTGCCACTTTAATCTTTCTTCCTTTACTTTCTGTTTATCAAGAATTCGAAGTTTAATCTCACGTGAACGAACATTTAAAATTCCACTTTCATCTACCAGAGAATGAACTGCATTCATAACAAACTCTTTATTACCATATGTTTGCTGTGTATACCTATCAAAACCTAAAGGTGTGATAAATACCCCGTCAGGTCTGTTGACCACATCATTTTTAATAATATTTGCGTCAGATACAACAATCATTCTTGTAGAAACACTTTTTTCTTTAAATTCAGTTTCGGAACCTTCCGTAAAATTTTTAATCGATCTATTCTTAAATACCGACTGGAATTTTCCTTCAAGACTAACTGCAACCGGACTGTAAGGTTGATTAAAAGTTAAAGGATCAACCTGTTCTTTTAGTTGTTCAAGACTTACCAATAAAGGTACATTTTGAACTCTTGTACTAACTGAAGAAGAAAGCAATACTTGCTTTTTAATTTCCGAATTACTACCTACAGTATCAATTACACTTGAAAACTCTGATTTGATCATATTCAAGTTCCTTGTCACAGGATTATTATTGGGAGGCATTAATAAAGGGAAATATAACCATGGTGCGGGTGTAAATTTTGGCTGAGTTCCAGAAATTGCGGTGTTTACCGGAACAAATGCACAATTCATATCCTGAATTACATTTGAATTAACTCTTACTCCGTATCTGAAAAGCTGATCATTCAGGTTTACATCGCTCATTACTACAAAGGTTGAACTTCCTGTTGAAAGGCTGTCCATACTAACCTTTACAGATTCTATAAACCACAGCACTTTGCCACCATTCATGATATACTGATCTAAAATAAATTTACTCTTTTCAGTATAAGGTTCTGTTGGTCCGGCAATAATCACAGCATCATAAGGTTCAAGTATGTTAATGTAATCCTTTATTGTAACTCTGTCGATATCGTAATACTCGTTTAAGGCTCTTGTAATATCTCCGGTATAAAATTCATCTAATTCGCCCTGCCCTTCGATAAAAGCTATTTTCTTTCTATTTTCAACTGTTATCTTTCGAATACTATTTATAAATTCATATTCGAGCGTTTGTATTGATTTATTAAGATTAAGCTCAGCAGAAGAACCAGGATTATTTACCAGTAAATTAACCGATGTTTCTCTATCTTTATATGTAATGAAAGCACCAGGAAATAATATTTTCTCTGCTAATCCGCCTTCTTCATCTCGGTCCTTTACATTTGTTGGTATTAAACCTCTATCGTACAAATCCTGATATAATGCATTTCTCTCAGATTGATTATCCAATTTTGAAGGATTAATAAATTGATACTGAATATTTTTTCCTGCTACAACCCTAAATTCCTCCATTAATTCCTTAACAGATTTTTGCATTCGCTGAAAACCTATTGGCATATCACCATCAAGGTAAATTTCAATATATACGTAATCATCAAGTGAATCAAGAATATTTACACTTGCATCTGATAATGTGTATCTTTTATCTGATGTTAAATCAAGACGGAAATAAGCATTAGAAGAAATGTAATTTATCAATAGGATAATTACTAGCAGTATTATCAGGCTAACTATATTTTCTTTTTTTAGATTTTTTTTCATTGTAAATTCTTTTACCATTTCCTGCTGTGCAGAATTGTTTTTGTAACTAAAAGAAAAAATGCAATAACACTTATAAAATAAATCATATCGCGGCTATCAATAACTCCGCGGCTCATCGATTTATAATGTTCATTTATTCCGAGATTAATTATGAATCCGTCAAAACTTCTGAATAAAGAAAGCTCGCTTACGTAATCAAATCCTATATAAACAAGAAAGCAAAGTAGCATTCCAAGAACAAATGCAACAATTTGATTTTCAGTAAAAGAAGAGGATAAAACTCCAATTGCAACATAAATTGCTGCTAAAAAGAAAAGTCCTATAAACGAGCCCCATGTACCTCCTGTGTCGATATTCCCAACAGGATTCCCCAGTTTATAAACTGAATAGAAATATATTAGAGCCGGCAATATTGAAAACAGAACCAAAACTAATCCTGCCAAATACTTAGCAAAAATAATCTGAAAATCTGTTAAAGGACGAGTATAAAGTAACTCTATTGTTCCTGATTTTTTTTCGTCGGCAAACATTCTCATTGTAACTGCAGGTGCCAAAAATAAAAATACCCAGGGAGCAATCACAAACAAAGTATCAAGAGTAGCATAACCGCTATCCAGAACATTATAAGCTCCCGGAAAAATCCACATGAACAAACCATTTATTACCAAAAAAACAATAATTACAATATAACCTGTTAGTGTACTAAAAAAACCACTAATCTCTTTTCTAAACAGTGTATACATAGTTCGTTTTATTATTGAACACAAATTTAGCTTTTAAATTTTTTAATCAAAACCCTGAAATGCTAATTTCCGAATACATCAACTTATAATTGCTCATGAAAAATCAATTGTTAATTTTGCACGAAGAACTATTTACCATTAAATGATTTTAAAACGACACATTTTCGTATTCATTGTTTTTATTATTCCTATTCTTGTAAAAGGGCAGAATCAGGATTTTAAACTAAAAGGCTTGTCTCTTGAGGCTGATTATGGTTATGGATTTGTTATGCCTCATCACAAATCGATAGAATACTTTGTTAAAGATCATATTAAAACATTTGATCTGAAATTAACAAAATCTACTTATGGAAATAAATACTGGAATCAATTGTACCGCTATCCTAAATACGGAATTGGATTTCACAGGTCAAATCTTGGAAATGATGATGTTTTTGGATATGCAAACGCTTTGTATACGTTTGTTAAAGTTCCGTTTATCGGTAGCTCAAACAAGACTAATTTAAGTTGGCAAATATCTTTTGGGGCTTCGTATTTAACAGATTTTTTTGACATTGAAAATAATCCACAAAATCTGGCTATTGGATCTAATTTAAATATATTCATTGATCTTAGTCTTCAATCCACAATTATTCTTTCGAAAAAGCTATCGCTTACAAATGGTATTCGGTTCACACATTTTTCCAACGGGAAAATAAAATCTCCTAACAAAGGATTGAATGTTATTTCAGGTTCTGTTGGTCTGGCATACCATTTAAAAGATAAACCTGAGCGAATACAAATTGAGCTCCCTCAGATAGAATCTAAAAATGAATATACAATAGTTTATGCTGCAGGAATAAAAACTCAATCAAGATACGAGCCTGGTTATTATTTTGCCTCATCGTTAATGCTGGATTATAAAAGGAATTATTCTTTAAAAGGAAGATGGGTATTAGGAGCTGATATTTTTTTTGACGGAACCAACGAGCAATATTCCATTAATACAGAAAAAGCAGATATAATAAACTCAGATTTATACCAGGTTGGATTACACGCCGGACACGATCTGGTGATGGGACATCTGGCATTAGTAATTAATATTGGAGGATATATTTACGCTCCTGTTGAGGTTTTAGCTCCTTTTTATAGCAGGATTGGTTTGCGATACAGAATTAAAGAAAAATTCATAACTAACTTTACTCTTAAATCGCATTATGCAAAAGCAAGTTATTTTGAATGGGGAATTGGATATAGTTTTAATTAATAATTTGGAATGAATAATTAAAAATGAAAAAAATAATACATATAATATTTTTATTATTCCTTTTATCATGTGATAATAATCTGTTTAATGAAGGCGATATTATTACTAAAGATATCGCAATCTCAGATTTTAAAGAAATTCATGTTAATGACATCTTTGAAATAAATCTGATTCAGGATACGGTTTGTAAAATTGAAGTTATTGCTGGAAGTAATCTTATCCCGAACCTGGAATTTAATGTTGATGCAGATAAAAAACTAACCATTAATGATAATAACTCAGCACGATGGTCGAGAGATTATGATAAAATAGAATTAAATATTTCAGTGGATACATTAAGGTTTCTGAGATTAAATTCTTCATCAAAAATCGTTTCACAAAACACTTTAATTACTCCTGAAATAAAAATAATGTCGATAACAGATTATTCAGAAATTAATATTAATTTAAATTGTGATAACTGTTATATTGCAAATTCAGGAACATCCGGAGGTATTATTAATCTGCAAGGAGAAACAAATTCTTTTACAGTTTGGGCACGAGCATCTCTTCAATTAAACGCTGAGAATTTTATAGCAAATTATGTTACCGTAAAAACCGAAAGCATAGGTGATTGTTCCATACATGTAAACAAAGAACTTTCTGTCGAAGTATTACGCTCTGGATATATTTATTATAAAGGAAACCCTTATAAAATTGAATATTTAAATGAGAAGGCTAAGGAACAATTAATAAAATTAGATTGAAGCTATTTCAAGTTCTCATACATGAGTTTCGCTACCCTTTCTGAAGCTCCTGTTCCTCCTAAAACTTCCCGAAGTTTAGTATAATTTTCAAGCATATGCTTACGATAATCGGTGTCTTTCAGAATTTTATCTAATTCTTCATTTACCATTTTAGAATTCATGTCGAATTGTAGCAGCTCCCTAACCACTTCAGAATCCATAATAAGATTCACTAATGAAGCATATTCGATTTTAATAAGCTGTTTAGCAATATAGTAGGTCAAATTACCCGCCCTGTAACACACAACCTGCGGCACATTAAACAAAGCAGTTTCAAGAGTTGCAGTCCCTGATGTTACTAATGCAGCTATTGAATGTTTTAGCACATCGTAGGTTTGATTAAATACAACTTTAACATTATGCCCTTCAATAAATTTATTGTAGTAGTCGGGTTCTATTGAAGGTGCAGCAGCAATAACAAACTGATGCTCCTTATAATTCGGAATAATATCCAGCATAATACCCAGATTCCGGTCAATCTCCTGCTTCCGACTTCCAGCTAAAATCCCTATTACAGGCTTATTCTCAAGTTTATTTTTTGCAATAAAATCTTCAAAACTGCTTTCTTCATCAATCTTTTCCTGAACAGCATCTAATAATGGATTTCCGGCATAATTAACAGGATAGTTATGCTTTTTAAAATATTCAACTTCAAATGGAAAAATCACAAACATTTTATCGACAAATGCTTTGATCTTTTTTATTCGTGATTCTTTCCAAGCCCAAATTTTAGGAGAAATATAATAATATGTTTTTAACCCAATTGATTTGGCGAATTCTGCCATTCGAAGATTAAAACCCGGATAATCAACAAGAACCAAAACATCTGGTTTGTAATTCTGTATATCAGCCTTACATTCTTTAAAAAATCGTTTTATTTTTCCCAGATTCATTAAAACCTCAACGAATCCCATTATGGCAGTTTCTTTATAATGTTTGGCAATCTCTCCTCCTTGCGCTTTCATTAAATCGCCACCCCAAAAACGAAAATCGGCTTCAGAATCAACCATTTTCAGGCCTTTCATAAGGTTTGAACCATGTAAATCACCTGAAGCTTCGCCTGCTATTATGTAGTATTTCATTTTATCTCAGCTTTTAGCTATTGGCTATTTGCCATTAGCATTTATCTAAAAGCTAATAGCTAAATGCTATCAGCTTGAATTATAAATATTTTTCTCACTTTATTTGCAACGAAAAACCCAATCATTAATAAAATAATCTAAAGAGTGAACTTTGTTATAAAAACAAAAAGTGCAAAAAGAATTGTGGCAAATAAAACTCCACGCGCTGATCTGAAATAATTCTTATTTAAGAATAAAAAAAACAATGCTAAATTTGGTATTACACACAAACTCACAATTTTTGTAAATATCCTTTTTGAGATTAACAAATCAATTATTTCCTTGAAATTATGTTCTGTAAATTGCACTAAATATATCACCAACATAGTCAGGGCCGGTGCTAATAGACCCAATAAGAGTCCAAGTTTTACATTATCAATCTTTGACTTCATAATTCCATTTTTTCAAGTGTTCTATTTTATCATAAGCAGTAAAATCAATTTCTACAGGAACAATTGAAATAAAATTATTGGCTAATGCCCATTCGTCGGTATCGGTTGATCCGTTTTCGCAATTCTCGAAATAACCTGTTAGCCAAAAATATTCTCCACTTCTTGGATCCAAACGCTTATCAAACTCTTCTTTCCACATTCCTTTTGCCTGACGACAAATCTTCACTCCTTTTATTTCTTCCTTTTTAATTGCAGGAAAATTCACATTTAAACAAGTAAGATCAGGCAAACTGTTTTCTAAAACATTTGAAACTATTTTGCGTCCATGCTCAATTGTTGGTGAAAAATCGGCATCACTTGCATAATCAAGTAAAGAAAAACCAACAGACTGAATTCCATTAACACATCCTTCAATTACAGCACCCATTGTTCCTGAATAAATAATACTTATGGATGCATTCGATCCATGATTAATTCCAGAGACCAAAATATCGGGTTTACGATGCAAAACTTCGCTCATGGCAAGTTTAACACAATCGACAGGAGTTCCACTACAGCCATATACAGTTACATTTTCCTCTTCACGTATTTTTTTATATCGAATAGGTACTTTAACTGTTATTGCGTGCGACATTCCTGAATTCCCATGAAAAGGAGCCATAACAACTACCTCACCTAAAGGTTTAACCATCTCTACTAATGCAGAAATTCCTTTTGCATTAACGCCATCATCATTTGTTACTAAAATTAAAGGTTTACTCATTTCCTCCTCCATCTGCTAAATATTTAATATGCAAAGATATTCAAATAGAAAGAAGTTTCAATATGTTCATGCAATTTCTTAAATAGATAATTTCACAAAATTGAGAATTTTAATCGCAAAAAAGCATATGTCATTTCTTGTAATTGAAAACTTACTTACTAAATTTGCATCTTTATTTTTAATAAACACAAAACAATTAAACCGATTATGCAAAAAATTATTTATTTATTAGCTCTTGTGTTACTTTCAGGAGCTATGTTTGTATCATGCGATAAAGACGAGAATGAGAACGATATTGAAGTTGAAATTGAGAAATCTAACCCAGTGGTTAATAGTAATGAAATTATTGGAAATAAATTAAAATTAACTTGGAGTCATGATACAGAAGTAGAAGGTATGCAATACTCTTTAAAATTAAATGATAGCATTTATGAGAATCCATACAAGACCTTTACAAAAGAATTAGAATATGATACTCGTTATGAAGTTGAAATAATTGCTTTATACCCAAATGAAGAAGCTACTTCGGCAAATATAAATTTCACAACTCCTAAAAGTAACATTTTATTTTTTTCAACTTGGGCTGGAACTCTTTATGCTATTGATTTATATTCAAAAGAAGTTATTTGGCAGCAAGATGGTGTGAACTCAGGATATAATACTCCTCATTTAATTCATAATAATCAATTAATTTCTCCATTACATAATATACGAGCTTTTGATATTTATACAGGAGAAGTAAACTGGACAATACAACCTTATAGTAATTTTAATAGTGGTTGGACTTCTGTGCTTGAAGGAGATATTCTATACATAGGAGAGTATAATCAGGATAAAACTATAGCTATAGATATAAGTACTCAAGAAACATTATGGCAATCATATTCTGAAGGTGATCATATTGTAATTGGAGATAACATATATGTTACAAACGGTTTTAGTGCACCAGATTTGATTGCAATTGATAAAGAAACTGGTATTAATTTATGGAGTTTTAATTTAGATCCCGAAAGTACCTCTGCAGCTCCTAATATATCTAGCCAACCTGTTTTATATGAAAATAGTTTATTTTTTGGTGATAATATTGGTAGAATTTATTCTGTAAATGCAACGAATGGTGTAAAAAACTGGAGTAAAGACATGGGGTTATTTGAGGAAAGTAGTGGTGCACCAGTAATTTATAATGATAATCTAATTATTCCTATTGAAAATAAAGTTTATTCTATAAATATTTCTACAGCAGATATTAATTGGATTAACTCAAGTATTCCTGGAATTATTTATTCTTCACCTTTTATATATGAGAATAAGCTAATCCTGAGTTCATATGATAATGGATCAAGTTATGTTTTTGTTATAGATTCTGATTCGGGAAATTTAATTTGGAAAAAAGAATTTGAGGGAGGAATTAGGTCTTCACCAATTGTTTACGATGAAACAATCTTTATAGGATCCTGGAATAAAGAGTTCTATGCAATTGATTTAACTGATGGGGAAATAATTTGGCAACGTACAACAGATGAACGTATTTCAAATTCAGCTGTGATTGTTATTGGAGCTGGGGAAAAAATAATTTATCCAAATAACTGTGGGATGATATAACCTAATAAAATTTATATAAAACCTCATACTCAATAACAATAAGCGCGATCTTCTATTAATATTGAGATTTGTAGCTTGAAATCATGCAAAAAATGCAATAGACTCGAGATCTCAAAGAAAAGTGTAAAAATCAACTTCTGACTGTTTAAAGATTTTAAGCCTGTAATTCATTGAGCAAGCACCAAACAATTTTAATATCAAAGCACTTTTTTCTTATCTTTGCATTTCGTTAAATTGTAACAGAAAAATAAGAGAAGAATGAAAATTTCATACAATTGGGTAAAAAACTATATCAACACTGATTTATCGGTACAAGAAGTATCAAAAATACTTACAGATACAGGACTTGAGGTTGAAGGCATTGAAAATTTTGAATCTGTAAAAGGTGGTTTGGAAGGATTGGTGATTGGAAAAGTTGTTACATGTGCAAAACACCCTAATGCTGACAAACTTACAGTTACTACAGTTGATGTTGGTACCGGAGAAGAATTACCCATTGTATGTGGTGCCCCTAATGTTGCTGAAGGACAAAAAGTAGTTGTAGCAACTGTTGGTACAACACTTTATTCCGGTGATGAAGAATTCAAAATAAAAAAAGCCAAAATGCGTGGAGAGCCATCTGAAGGGATGATTTGTGCCGAAGATGAAATTGGATTAGGAACATCGCATGATGGAATTATGGTTCTGGATGAATCGGCTAAAATTGGTATGCCTGCCAAAGAATATTTTAATATTGAAACCGATACTGTTTTTGAAATTGGATTAACACCAAACAGAATTGACGGAGCTTCTCATTTTGGAACAGCTCGCGATTTAGCTGCATTTTTAAGTCAGACACAAAAAACGGAGCTTATTAAACCTTCTGTTGACGAATTTAAAGTTGATAATAACAACTTACCAATTGAAATTATTGTTGAAAACAATGAAGCCTGCCCAAGATATACAGGAATAACTATTACTAACGTAAAAGTTGGAACATCACCAGAATGGTTACAGAACAGATTGAAAGCAATTGGATTAAATCCAATTAATAACTTAGTCGATATTTCAAATTTTGTATTGCACGAAACAGGTCAGCCATTGCACTTTTTTGATGCCGATAAAATTGAAGGAAATAAAGTAATTATAAAAACTTTACCCAGAGGAACTCTTTTTACTACGTTTGATGAAGAAAAAAGAGAACTTTCTGCTGACGATTTAATGATCTGTAATGAAAATAATGGGATGTGTATTGCCGGAGTATTTGGTGGAATTTCATCAGGTGTTTCAGAAAACACAAAAAACATTTTCATTGAAAGTGCTCATTTCAATTCCGTTTTTGTTCGAAAAACAGCTAAGAGACACGATTTACATACTGATGCATCGTTCCGATTTGAACGTGGATCTGATCCAAATATTACAGTTTATGCGCTTAAGCGTGCCGCTTTATTAATTAAGGAAATAGCAGATGGCAAAATTTCTTCTGAAATAGTTGATGTTTATCCTGAACCTGTAGCAGATTATAAAGTTGATTTAACTTTCCATAATCTTAAAAGACTTATTGGAAAAGAAATTGAAAAAGATAAAGTAAAAAATATTCTTACATCATTAGATATTAAAATTGTTTCTGAAGATGATGAAAAATTGAGTCTTGAAGTTCCTACATATCGAGTTGATGTGCTTCGTGAAGCTGATGTAATTGAAGAAGTTCTGCGTATTTATGGATACAACAATATTGAAATTTCAGAACATGTAAATTCATCCTTATCATATTCTCAAAAACCTGATAAAGAAAAAGTTCAAAACACTGTTTCAGATATCCTAACAGCAAATGGATTTAATGAAATTATGTGTAATTCGCTTACTAAAGCAGATTACTACAAGAAATTAGAATCATATAAACCTGAAAATCTGGTTAATATTGTAAATCCTTTAAGTAATGATCTGAATGTAATGCGTCAGACTTTGCTATTTGGAGGTTTAGAGTCAGTAGCATATAATCGAAATAGACGAAATCAGGATTTGAAATTATATGAATTTGGAAACTGTTATAATTTAAAAAAATCTGAAAGCGAAAATCCTCTAAAAAAGTATAACGAAGAACAGCATTTAGCTATTTTCATTACTGGAAATAAAGTAGAAGAAAGCTGGATAATGAAAGAGGAACCAACAAGCTTCTTTTTTCTTAAAGCATACGTCGAAAACATTCTTGAGAAATTAGGTTTCGATTTAAATCAAATTGAAAGTGAAGAAGTTTCTTCTGATATTTTTGCAGAAGGATTAAAATATCAGTTTAACAAAAAACAGCTTGTTAATTTTGGTATTTTAAACAAAAAAGTGCTGAAAGAATTTGATATTGATACGAAAGTTTATTTTGCTGAGTTTACATGGGATAATGTTTTAAAGTTATCGGCAAAAAACAATATTCGTTATACCGAAATACCTAAATATCCTGAAGTACGTCGTGATTTAGCTTTATTAATTGATAAAGACATTAAGTTTGCTTCAATTAAAGATCTTGCTTATAGATCTGAAAGAAAGTTATTAAAGAAAGTTTCTTTATTTGATGTTTTTGAAGGAGAAAAATTAGGTGCAAATAAAAAGTCATATGCTATAAGTTTTGTTTTACAAGATGAAAATAAAACATTAACCGATAAGCAGATTGATAAAATAATGAATAACTTTATCAGAGTATACGAAAAAGAAATAAACGCACAAATACGATAGTTTAAAGTTAAAAGTTTAACATCTAACATCTTAACTAATGCCCCAAATTGAACTTGTACGAGGTGATATAACCAAAATGAAGGTTGATGCAATAGTAAATGCAGCCAACAAATCATTATTAGGTGGTGGTGGTGTTGACGGTGCAATTCATCGCTCTGCAGGTCCTGATTTATTGGAAGAATGCAAGACATTAGATGGTTGCGAAACCGGTGAAGCTAAAATAACAAAATCATATCATTTATCGGCAAAATATATTATCCATACTGTAGGTCCTATTTGGCGTGGGGGTGATAAAAACGAGACAGAATTATTAGCCGGATGCTATTTAAATAGTTTAAATATTGCCAAGGCTAAAAAGCTAAAAACTATTGCCTTCCCTAATATTAGTACCGGAGTTTATCGTTTTCCAAAAACAATGGCTGCTGGTATTGCAATTCGCACAGTTGATAAATTTTTAAAGGATCAAAAAGAACTAAAAACCGTTTACTTTGTTTGCTTTGATGAAGAGAATTTTGATATTTATAAAGAAAAACTCATACAATTAACACTTGAATAGATCTGATGAGCATTTAAAGATGCTCATTGTTATTTATACAGAATGATAAAGAAAACAAGAAAGAAAGTTAAAAACTACCTATCGTTAGTAAAATTCAGTCACACTATTTTCGCAATGCCTTTTGCCTTAATCGGATACTTTTTAGCATTGCACCAAACGGGAATAGAGTTTGAATGGAAATTATTTGTATTTGTGATTCTGTGCATGGTATTTGCCCGCAATGCAGCAATGGCATTTAATCGTTTTATTGATCGAGAAATTGATATAAAAAATCCAAGAACGGCAATTCGTGAGATTCCTGCTGGAATTATTAAAGCCAAATCGGCTTTGTTATTTGTTATCATAAATTCAATACTTCTTATTGCTACTACTTATTTTATAAATACCTTAACATTCAGATTATCACCTTTTGCCTTGCTAATAATTTTAGGTTACAGCATAACTAAAAAGTTCACCGCATTATGCCATTTAGTTCTTGGCTTAGGATTATCCCTTGCTCCTATTGGAGCTTATTTGGCAGTAACCGGTGAGTTTGCCTTACTTCCTATTTTATATTCATTTGTAGTATTGCTTTGGGTAAGTGGTTTCGATATAATTTATGCTTTACAAGATCTGGATTTTGACAAAGAAGAAGAGCTAAAGTCTTTTCCTGTTTTTTTTGGTAAAAGAGGAGCTTTATCAGCATCAAACTTATTGCATACTATTACGGCGTTAATTACAATATTTGCCGGTTATTTTGGCCAATTTGGAATTCTATATTGGATTGGATCATTCATATTTATTGGTTTACTTTTTTATCAGCATACCTTAGTAAAGCCAAACGATTTAAGTAAGATTAATATCGCATTTTTTACTACAAACGGAATAGCAAGTGTAATTTTTGCTGCTTTTATAATTACTGAACTTGCAATTGATATGTGGTTTTAGATTTAATTTTATATTTGCATCGCTTTAATCAACAAACTTTAAAGATTCAAGGATTTTTTCAACATATTTACGTAATAAACCTCTGTAAAGGATTATAAATAGTTGATAATTATTACCTTTAAAGTTTGGTATTTTAAGGCTTTTTATAGTAGTTTTGGTTTAAATGTATTTTTTCGCTTTAAAAGAGTAACAAGGATGAAGAAGATTATAATATTTACGTTTTGCATTTTATTTTTCAAGCTTTCATATTCGCTAAGTCCGGGAGCATCAAATAATGCATTGCTTTTAAATAATTATAATACATCTGAAGTTAAGCTTAATAATAACTACCAACAATTTAAGTTTCAGGTTATAAATCTGGAAACAACGAATTCTCTTGATTATACTTATCTTACAAAAAGAAGAAGAAAAAAGAAATCAGACGATTTGATGCTTTACGTTGCCGGTGGATTAGCTATTGCTACTGCCACACTTATTCTGACAAACGATCCTGAAAATTTCACAAGTAATAGTGCAACCAGCGTAAATCTGGGCATTGCAGTAGGAGGAACATTAGCCTGCGGAATAATTGTTGCCAAATACTTCATTGATAAAGGCAGGTAAGATTTTCAAAAAAATACTTTTGCTATGCGAATTAATAAATTCTGCATTTTATTTTATTTTCTGGTATTCTCAATAATGTCAGATTCTCTTTTTGCTCAAAAAGATGAAAATCTAATCAAAACCATTAAAGATCACACTGATCAAGTTTATTCTGTTGCATTTAATCATGACGGGAGCCAGTTTATTAGTGGATCGAAAGACGAATCCATAAAAATTTGGGATTTTAAAACCTTTGAAGTAATTAATACACTTCAAAAGCATCATGCAACAATATATGAGCTTACATATACTCATGATGGAAATTATATAGTAAGCGGAGGCGATAACTCCATAAAAATTTGGCAAGAAGACGGAACTTATATTAAATCATTGTTAGGTCATTCAACTGCTGTTTGGTCTGTTGGCATTTCTAAAAATGGTCAGTATTTGGTTAGCGGCTCTTTTGACAATAGTTTCAGATTATGGGATATTTTAGAAGGTGAAACAATTCATGTTTTTGAGAACGATAAAAAAAGCGTTTTAGCGGTAGCTTACTCTATTTCAAATAATTTTATCGCATGTGGAACACAAGACGGAACAATTGAAATTTATACTTTTGACAATTTTGAGCTTATTCATTCGATTCCTGCCCATGGAAGTAATATATATTCACTTAGATTTAGTCATAACGGGAAATACTTAGCCAGTGCTTCACGCGATAACACTATAAAAATTTGGGATATAGAGAAAATGGAAATCATTCATGCCTTAACAAAGCATGAGCGTAGTGTTATGAGTATAAAATTTAGCAATAATGATAAGTTTTTAGTTTCTGGCTCATATGATGCTACGGTTCGGCTTTGGGATGTGGAAAATGGTGAACAGATTCATACATATATTGGACATAGCTTACCAGTAAACGATATTGACATTAGTCCTGACAACCATTATATTATTAGTGGTTCAAGTGATAATACTATTAATATTTGGGAAATACATCCTGAAATTCTTATTGATTATTACTATAACAATGAATTTCAAAACGAGCTTGAAAATTGCAGATTATTTGATCCAAAGAGCTCTGGTGAAAGCAGAACTGAATATAAAGAAAGACTTTTGGAAGCAGAAAAATTTAAATCCCAATTATATCAAAAATACCTTAAGCTTATCAATAAAACAGACTAAACCTATTCACTTTTTATTATATTCGCATCCTAAAAAAAAGAAATGCAATACTTTATTTATCTCATATTTCTATTTTCGATTTATTTAATTTATTTAATTCCATTTTGGATTTTCTATGCCTTCTCAGATTTTTTATCATTTTTATTTCACCACGTATTTAATTATCGAAAAAAGGTTATAGTTAAAAATCTAAATAATTCATTTCCTGAGAAAGACAAAAAAGAAATCAAGAAGATTATAAAAGGAACATATAAAAATATTTCGGATATTCTAGTTGAAAGCATTAAAGGGTTTACTTTATCAAGCAAGAAACTCTCAAAACGTTTTATTATTACAAATCCTGAAGTTCTGAATGATTTTTTTGAAAAGAAACAAAGTGTAATTGGTGTAGCGGCACATTACGGAAACTGGGAATGGGGTGCAACAATAGGTAATTTACAAATTAAACATAGAGCAATTGGATTTTATAAACCTTTGTCAAATAAATATATCGATAGCTTTATAAAGCGAATAAGAGCAGAAAACGGAACTTTACTTAGATCCTTTAAAAACACTCCCGAAACATTTCAATTATTTAAAGACCAGACTTGTTTGTTTGTTATGGTTGCTGATCAAAGTCCTACAAATATGCGAGAAGCTATTTGGGTTAATTTCATGAACCAGGATACTGCATGTTTGCATGGACCAGAAAAACATGCAAGAATTAATAATTATCCGGTAATATTTTTAAATACACAAAGAGTTAAACGTGGATATTATGAGGTAACAATAGAGATTCTTACGGAAAATCCGCTTGAGCTTAAGGAAGGTGAACTTACAGAATTATATATGAAAAAACTTGAACAGATTCTGAATGATAAGCCTGAAAACTGGCTTTGGTCGCATAAGAGATGGAAGAAAAAAAGAAGTGATATTCCTAATGCTTAGAAACTATATGTAAAACCTATTCCAAATAATTCTTTGAACTGAGCTCTGGCTCCTCTCTCATTTCCATCCTTATCAATAAAAGCAACATCATTATCGTAAATAAAATGTGCATTTACCGACATTTTTATATACTCTGTTAAACTAACCACTAAATTAGTTTCCCAGTCTACATCTATATTCTGAGGATCCTCTGTGTAATTCGTAAAGAAATTGACCTTGTTTTCAAGCATAATAATTTCTCTGAATTTGATCTTTGAAATTGCCTTAATATATGCTCCTACTTCTTTCCTGATCATTTCATTATTCCCAACACCAAATCTTGTCTGGTCATAATTCACTGTATCAGCAACAATTGTAAATTTTGAAGTAAGTGGAGAAAACAGAATAGTCAATTTACTACTTGGCTTATAATCAAGACCTAAAGAAAAAATCATATATGCCGGTGATAAAAATTCCGAGACTTTAATTGAAGTATCATTTGAATTATCATAACCTTTTAAAAGCTGTGTCTTAAAATTCAGCAAACCACTATAATACCAATTATTAAATGCAGAGCGTCCATACTTGACATTAATTTCAAATTTATCATCATTTTTCTGCAGGTCATTATCTCCCGCTTTCAGATAGCCTAATCTGTATTCAATATCTGTATCCAAATCTCGTTTTTTTCCATAAGTATAATCAGCACTGTATTTTAAAACTGATAACGCTGATAAGCTATTCTCTCCTCCTTCTGCCCATGATGGTGATATATAACCCTGATTAAATTTTATATCTGCCAGCCCTTCAAATTTCCATATAGGAATAATAACATTCACCATTTCAACATCTTTTAATTCAGGATCTTCCATATTTACATCAAACCTTTGTTCAACAAGACTACGACGTTTTGTTTTCTCTAAATAAAATCCGTCTTCAAGAGATATATCTATATTACTCTGTTTATTCTTTTTTATCCATAAAACTGCAACCTCACCACGATTATCGTACAGTTTAAAAAGAGCTGAATCTGACTCACTTTCTTTAGCTGCAATTAAAACCGAATCGTTCTCTGCATTTGTAAATAGAATTTTGATGGAATCCTCAGGAATACTCCTAATTAAATATTGAACAGCATCAAATACATATTCATCCATTTTAAATAGAGATGAATCTTTAATTTCTGACTCTAAATATGTAATTATTGGTTTAATATTCTGACTTTGTATAAATTCTGTTAATTTATTTATGGCTTGTTTTATAGAATCAGAAAAAACAATGGAATCTTCAGCAAAGATTTTATCCACGTTGTAAATAATGTAATGAACAGTATCTAATTCTTCAAATGAAATTGAATCCTTGAATGCCATTATCTTTTGATAATTCAACTCACTTGAGATTGTATCAATCACAACAATAGTATCATTAAATTGATCTTCGGTAATATTCAATATATTCCTTATAGTGTCTTGAACTAACTCATACTCAATTGAGTCTAATAGACTTGAATCTTCTACTACAATAAGTGAGTCATGTTTCGAATTCTGCGAAAATGATGTTAAATAAATTCCAGAAATAAAAATTATATACAAAAGCCGCTTAAACATTTACAATCTTGATTTACAATGCATTGACAATTTATCGGAATATTTTATCAGTACAAAAATATTTAATTTTATGCAATTATTTAAGAAACTCGTATATTTGTACAGAAATTCAGAATTAACTGAATAAAAGAATCGGTTATGTTGCATTCAGCAAAACATGTTTATATAAACATTAAAAAGAGAGATTCGTATCACTTCTAATGAATCTCTATAGAGAGCATTCTCTCTATTCTTATAATATTCTCAATTTATTAAATTATTAAAATTATATATTATGGAACTTCCATTTGCAGAATCATATAAAATAAAGATGGTTGAAACTATCAAAAAAAGTACTCGTGAAGACCGCGAGAAATGGATTAAAGAAGCGAATTACAATTTATTTAATTTAAAAAGCGAACAGGTATTTATTGATCTGTTAACTGATTCAGGAACCGGAGCAATGAGCGACAAACAATGGTCGGCTATGATGATCGGTGATGAAAGTTATGCTGGAGCAACATCATATTATAAATTAAAAAATCAGATAAAAGAACTTTTAGGATTTGAATATTTTCTTCCTACTCATCAAGGTAGAGCTGCTGAAAATGTTTTATTTTCAGCTTTAATTACAGAAGGTGATATTATTCCTGGAAATACTCACTTTGATACTACAAAAGGACATATTGAATTTAGAAAAGCAAAAGCGATTGATTGTACTATTGATGAAGCTTTTGATACTGAAATTGATCATCCATTTAAAGGAAATGTGAATCTGGAAAAATTAGAAAAGACAATTCAAGAACATACACCTGAAAAAATCCCCTTTATTGTACTTACTGTTACTTGTAACTCATCTGGAGGACAACCTGTATCTATTGAAAATATGAAAGGCATTCGTAAAATTGCCGACAAATATAATATTCCTGTAATTTATGACTCTGCTCGTTTTGCCGAAAATGCTTATTTTATTAAGATACGCGAAAAAGGTTGTGAAAATAAAACCATCAAGGAAATTGTGAAGGAAATGTATTCTTATGCTGATGGAATGACAATGAGTAGTAAGAAGGATGCTATTGTTAACATGGGTGGTTTTATTGGATTGAAGAGCGAAGAAATCTTTAAAAAAGCTACTATGTTTAATATCATTTTTGAAGGATATATTACATATGGTGGAATGTCGGGTCGTGATATGAACGCTTTAGCTCAAGGTCTTGATGAAGGAACAGAATTTGACTATTTAGAAACCCGAATTAATCAAGTGGCATACTTAGGTCAAAGACTTACCAATTTCGGAATTCCTGTTCAAAAACCTTACGGTGGACATGCTATATTTGTTGATGCTAAAAAATTCTTACCAAATCTTCCTAAAGAAGAGTTTGTTGCTCAAACACTTGCTGTTGAATTATATCTTGAAGCAGGTATTCGTGGAGTTGAAATCGGAGCATTACTAGCTGATCGTGATCCTGAAACTCGTGAAAATCGTTATCCTGCATTAGAGTTATTACGCTTAGCAATTCCTCGTAGAGTTTATACTAACAACCATATGGATGTTATTGCTGTAGCTTTAAAGAATGTTTTCGATAAAAAAAATCAGATTACAAAAGGATTAAAAATTGTAGATGAAGCTCCAATAATGAGACACTTTACAGTTGAACTGGAAAGAATATAATAAAAAAATAAACTCATATATTAGATACCTCGGAATGAATTCCGGGGTATTTTTTTCAACTATATTAAAAAAAGTTTGTTTCACTTTATTAATTTAAAAGTTTTGATACTAATATATATTTAGGCAGTTTTGCATGATTCTAAAACCCTTTGATGAAAGATTTAACAACAGGTAGAGAAGGCTCGCTTATTCTGAGATTTGCTCTCCCAATGCTTTTAGGAAACGTTTTTCAACAACTTTATAATACTGTTGATAGCATTATTGTTGGTAAATTTATTGGAAAAGAAGCCTTGGCTGCTGTTGGCGCTTCCTTCCCCATTATCTTTGCATTTCTTTCACTTATTATTGGTATTGCATCTGGAAGTACAATTGTTATATCTCAATACTTCGGTGCTAAGAATATTGATAAAGTAAAAAGAACAATTGACACCTTATTTATTTTTTTATTCTTTGCGTCTATTACTATAAGTATTGTTGGAATAATATTTAGCGAAGATATTTTTAGATTTCTAAAATTACCTGAAGAAATACTTCCACAAGCGACAACTTATTTTAATATTTTTATTGGTGGAGTAATAGTATCTTTTGGATTCAATGGAACAAGTGCAGTTCTTCGTGGCTTAGGAGATTCTAAAACACCATTATATTTTTTAATAATCTC
>DAOWGM010000039.1 GCA_030637515.1 Bacteroidales bacterium | reverse complement strand
TTAAAAAAAGTATTCGAATTGGATTACCAACCGGAATACAACAAACATTTGTTGCAGTGGGTATGACAGCCCTGATTAGTATTGTTAACACATTTGGAACAAATGTTATTGCCGCATACTCTGTTGTTATGAGAATAAGTTCATTGGCCTCGCTCCCTGCAATGAATTTTGCTGCAGCACTAAGTACATTTGTTGGCCAGAATATTGGTGCGAAAAAAATAGAAAGGGTAAGATCCGGGTTTCTATCTACCCTAAAAATGTCTTCATTAATTTCAATAACAGTATCAGCTTTTGTTCTGTTAGGAAGTGGATTTTTAATGAAACTATTTACAAATGATATTGAAGTAATTCGTATTGGGAAAGAATATTTAATGATAGTTGGAGCATTTTATATTATATTCTCGGCAATGTTTACAGTTACAGGTGTTATGCGAGGTGCAGGAGATACAATAATCCCAATGTTTATTTCTTTAATTGCATTATGGGTAATAAGAATACCCTGTGCTTTAATTCTTTCCCGAATATTTGGCGAAATTGGAATTTGGTGGTCAATGCCAATAGGTTGGTTTGTAGGTTTTATATTATCATACATTTATTATTTAACCGGGAATTGGAAAAAGAAGGTTATTATATAATTAGCAACAAGTTTAAATAACAAAAAATGAATAAAGCAGATTGGATTGGTTTTATTGGAGTTTTCCAAATACTATTAGCGTACATTCTAAATGTAGTTTGAAAAGTTGAAAAGAAAGATTTAATTTTTATATTATTAAATCTAATTGGAGCTGGTATGGCTTGTTTCGCTTCAATACTAATGGATTATCTTCCTTTTATAATATTAGAAGGTATTTGGGCTTTTATATCACTAATCTCACTAATAAAATATAAAAAGACAAATAAATGGCTGAAGGAATAAATATACCTGAATTAGTCAAACCATTTATGGTATCAATTTCAAAGTTAAATAATAGTAATCTACTTAATAGTCTCGCTACAACACCAGAATTGAGTTCTGGAACTTAAAATCTTTAACTTTAAACTATATAACTATTTTATTACCTTTGCCCTATTATATCAATTGTAGGTTATAATTAAACGAAGGAAATTATAACCCTTACAATGGTAAATGCCGATATAAAAATAAGGGAACATTATTGCGAAGCAAATAAATGTGACTCCCGATAATTATCGGGAGTATTTTATAATCGGTATAAATACAATCATTTGAAAAGAATACTATGATAAAATCAATGACAGGCTTTGGAAAAGCTGAATGTGAATTAAAAGACAGAAAAATAATTATTGAAATTAAATCGCTGAATAGCAAAAACCTTGATATATATACCAAAATACCAGGAATATACCGCGAAAAGGAATTAGGAATAAGAAATACTATTTCGAAAGTTTTATTAAGAGGTAAAGTTGAATTTGTTTTGTATTACGAAATTGCAGAAGGCAATAAAGCTACAAGCATAAATCAAGATGTTGTTAAAAATTATTACACCCAACTTAAGAATATTGCTTCTGATCTAAACATTGAAACATCAGAGCAATTATTACAAATAGCAACCCGACTTCCAGACACCTTAAATACTGAGCGCGAAGAAATTGATAAAAATGATTGGGCAAAAATCAATGAAACAGTTTTGGATGCACTTAATCAGTTAGATAATTTCAGAATTCAGGAAGGTGAATTTCTTCATAAGGATATTGAACAAAGAATAAAAACAATTAATCAATATAAAGAAGAAATAACTCCGTTTGAAATTAACAGAACTGAAAAAATCAGGACCAAACTTAATGAAAGTTTAAGCAGCCTTTCTGATCAAGAAATTGATAAAAACAGATTTGAACAAGAACTTATTTATTATCTTGAGAAACTGGATATTACAGAAGAAAAGGTACGTCTAACAAATCATTGTAATTACTTTACAGAAATGATTAACGAGCCTGAATCAAATGGTAAAAAATTAGGTTTTATAAGCCAGGAAATCGGACGTGAAATTAATACCATTGGTTCAAAAGCCAACGATTCAGACATTCAGAAATTTGTTATTTTAATGAAAGATGAATTGGAGAAAATTAAAGAACAAATGCTAAATATTCTGTAAGTAATAATGGAAGGAAAGCTATTCATATTTTCAGCACCATCGGGATCAGGAAAAACAACTATTGTTAGAAGTCTTTTAGATAAAAACTTGGCGTTGGAGTTCTCTATTTCAGCAACCAGCCGCCCTAAAAGAGATAATGAAACAGATGGAAATGATTATCATTTTTTAAGTGTCGAAGATTTTAAAAAGAAAATAGAAAATGATGAATTTGTTGAATGGGAAGAAGTTTATGAGAACCGTTTTTATGGTACTTTAAAAAGCGAACTGAAAAGAATATGGGATCAAGGAAAACATGTAATTTTTGATGTTGATGTTGTTGGTGGTTTAAATATTAGGGAAAAATATCCTAAAAAAGCCTTATCTGTTTTTGTTATGCCTCCAAACGTTGAAGAACTTGAAAAAAGGCTTATTCTTCGCTCAACAGATAGTGCTGAAGATATAGATACAAGAATAAAAAAAGCCAACGAAGAGCTTGCTTATGCTGATCAGTTTGATATTATTATAATTAATGATAAATTGGAAGATGCAATTGAAGAATCTAAAGCTGTCATTAATAAATTTATTAATCAATAATCAGCAATGAAAACAGGACTATTTTTTGGTTCTTTCAACCCTATTCATATTGGGCATCTTGCCATTGCTAATTACATGCTTGAATTCAGTGATTTGGATGAAATCTGGTTTGTGGTTAGTCCTCAAAATCCATTAAAAAATAAAAAATCTCTTTTAAATGAATATGACAGGTTAAAAATGGTAGAGCTTGCTTTAGTTGATAATCAGAAGATTAAGCCTGTCGATATCGAATTTAGACTTCCAAAACCATCTTTTACAATTGATACTTTAACATATTTATCTGAAAGAAATCCGAAGCATGAATTTATTCTAATTGCAGGAACTGATAATTTCCAATCGTTTCATAAATGGAAAAATTATGAAGAAATCCTGAATCAATATATGCTTTATATTTATCCTCGCCCAAATTATGATTTAGGTGAATATGAAAACCATAAAAGTATAAAGCAAATTGATGCCCCATTAATGGAAATTTCATCTAGTTTTATTCGCAATTCTATTAAAGAAGAGAAAGATATCAGGTACTTTTTACCTGCCAAAGTTTATGAATACATTCAGAAAATGCACTTTTACAAAAAATAATTAAAATGGGATTATTAATTCTTTATTTCTTTACTGCAGTCGTTATTTCTTTTATTTGTTCAATACTTGAAGCCTCGTTATTAAGTATTACTCCCACTTTTATTGCAGGAAAAATTAATGAAGGAAAAACCTACGCTAAATCGCTACAAAAATTTAAAGAAAATATCGATACTCCTTTAGCTGCAATACTTACAATAAATACTTTTGCAAATACAGTTGGGGCTGTAGGTGTTGGTGTTCAGGCCCAAAAGTTATGGGGCAATGAATATTTAACAATTGTTTCCGCTGTCCTAACTATTACAATTCTTATTTTCTCTGAAATAATACCAAAAACTTTAGGTGCTACATATTGGAAAAATATGGCTTCCATTGTTCCGCTTTTTATAAGAGGAATGATTTATTCTCCCTTTTACCCAATTATTGTCCTTGCAAAGTTTATTACAAAAGCACTTAAAAAAGATGAAACCCAGAATGTTTTAAGTAGGTCTGAATTTCATGCTATGGCTGAAATTAGTGTAAAGGACGGTATCTTCAAGGAAGAAGAATCAAAAATCTTGCTTAATCTAATGGTTTTTAATAAAATCGAAGTAAAAAGCATTTTAACTCCAAGAACAGTTGTTTTTGCTGCTGAAGAAAATATTTCAGTTAAAGAATTTATTGAAAAAAATGATAAGATAATATTCTCAAGAATTCCAATTTTTCAAAAGGATATTGAAAATATTACTGGCTATGTGTTGAAAGATGATATCATGCAACACATGATTGATAACAAGAAAGAAGATAAGCTAAAAAGTTTACAACGGGAAATTAAAGTTGTAAACGAACAAATGCCAATTATCAGACTATTTTACAAATTAATAGAAGAAAAAGAACATATTGCCATGGTAGTTGGTGAATATGGCGAAATGTTGGGAATAGTTACAATGGAAGATATTATTGAAACGTTACTTGGTACAGAAATCATGGACGAGTTTGATAATGTTGAAGATATGCAAGAACTTGCCAAAAAAATATGGGAAAAAAAAGCAAACCGACTCAACTATAAATAAAATAACTCACAAGAATTTAATTCTTGTGAGTTACAACTTCCCCCATCCTTTTCGAATTGTTCACTCTTACAAAACTTCAAAATAAATTAATCAATCATCAACTATTATCAACTTATCTCAAAAAGAACAAAGGATTTCAACTACAACAGCTCATTTAAAATATTTTTTACCCTAACCTTAAATATTTAGCCTCCTTTCACACTGCTGAAAGTCCATTAAATAATCAAAGAACCTAAAGAACTGAATAGTTTTAAATAACCTTTTTTCAGAATTATAAACAATTACTTCAATTTAAATGTTCACATAGTACTAAAACAATATATTATGGAATTAAATATAGCTATCATATACGGATCAGTACGTTCTGAAAGACAAGGAATTAAAGCAGCCAACTTTTTTATAAAAAAATTACAGAAACGAAAAATAAAAACAAGCTTAATAGATCCATTAGAAATGAAACTACCGCTTTTGGATAAAATGTATAAAGAATATAATTCAAATGAAGCGCTTCCTGCAATGCAGGAAATTTCAGAAGCATTATCACAGGCGGATGGTTTTTTAATAGTTACAGGTGAGTATAATCATAGCATCCCTCCTGCCTTAAAAAATTTATTGGATCATTTTCAGAGAGAATATTTTTTCAAACCTAGTGCTATAGTATCATATTCTGCAGGGAGTTATGCCGGAGTTCGTGCAGCTGTTCACTTAAGAGCTATACTTGGTGAGTTAGGAACACCTTCAATTTCATCTATGTTTCCAATTGCACAAATTCAAAATAGTTTTGATGAGAATGGGAATGCCCTTGATTCATTTTATGAAGATAGATCAAAACGTTTTCTGGATGAATTTATTTGGTATACTGAAGCATTAAAAGTAGCGCGAGTTAAAGGTATTCCTTATTAATTAATATCTTTGCGTAAATTATTTTACACAAATTATGAACATTGATAATATAGTGTCTCCAACTTTAATTCTGGATAAAAAGAAGTGTCTGAATAATATTCGTTTAATGTCTGAAAAAGCTAAAAAACACAAGCTTATTTTCAGACCTCATTTTAAAACACATCAATCAAGGACGATCGGAAAATGGTATAAAAAATCTGGAGTAAATAAAATTACTGTTTCTTCGTTGCATATGGCTGAATATTTTGCCAATGATGACTGGAAAGATATAACTGTTGCATTCCCCGTTAATATTCGCGAAATCGACACAATTAATTCCTTAGCCGAAGAGATACAATTAAATCTCACTATTGAAAATACTGAATCTGTTGCTATCTTAAACAAGAAACTAAAATTCGAAGTTGGGTTTTTCATTAAAATTGATACTGGATATAAAAGAACAGGTATTTCTTTCGACATATTTTTAACCATTGATAAAATTTTGAAGTTAGCTTCGGAATCCAACAAATTAGTTTTTAAAGGATTTTTATCACATGCAGGTAATACGTATAAAGCAAAAAACACAAGTGAAATAATTGAGATTCATAAGGACTCCTTGTATAAACTATCTCTTTTGAGAAAACAATATATTGAAAAATATCCTGATTTACTCATGTCAACAGGAGATACACCATCATGCAGCATAGCTGATAATTTCGAAGGAATTGATGAAATTAGACCTGGTAATTTTGTATTTTATGATTTGATGCAATATCAATTAGGTTCTTGTAATCTCGAGCAGATTGCAACAATTATGGCTTGTCCGGTAGTTTCAAAACACTCAGAACGAAAAGAAATTATTATTCATGGTGGAGGAGTTCATTTTTCAAAAGAGTTAATCAATATTGGTAATAAAAACATATATGGGAAATTAGTTCATTTTAACAAAGAAGGATGGACAGAAGCAGATCAGGATCAATATCTTGTTAAACTATCTCAAGAACACGGTACTTTGCAAGTATCCGATGAATTATTTGATATTATAGAAATTGGTGAATTAATTGGTATTATTCCTGTTCACTCTTGTTTGACTGCAAATTTAATGAAAGAATACCTTTCAACAGATGATGATGTGATTGATCATTTATCTGGAAATAATATATAAGAGAAGCCCGGGACTATCCCGGGCCTTAAAAACCGGTGGAACTTTCATCCACATACCAGAGTACCCTGCGTGGCGGCTCTTTATCTTAATTTCTTTGAGGATGCAAATATAAACATTGTATTAAATTATACAATACTATATAACTTACATTTAGATTTAATAATTGTTTGTTTTTATTTAAAAAGTTAATGTAAAAGTTGCCCCTCCGTGTTCATTCGAGTTTACATCAATTCTTCCATTATGCAATACCATAATTTGTCTTGCAAATGACAATCCAATTCCAGAGCCACCTTCTCTTGTTGAAAAAAACGGCACAAAGATTTTATCAATTATTTCTGGATTTATTCCATCGCCTTTATCAATTACTTTTATATAAACTTTGTTTGTATCTGTTAAGCCCGATTCTATTTCCAATACCTTATCGTTTTTATTTTCAAAAGCCCTTGATGAATTCTTTATCAGATTAATAATAACCTGAGAAATTAATTTTTCATCTGCAATTACAGATAAATCATTTGGAATAATCTCAATTGATACTTTAATATCTTCCTTATTAATTTCTTCATTTAGAAGATCAAGTACATTAGTAATAAGTTTTTTAATTTCAATTCTACCGTATGAAAGTTTTGGTATCTGAGTTAGATTTTTATAAGACTCAACAAAATCAAGCAATCCCTTGCTCCTTTTTTCAATTGCAGCAAGTCCTTTCAATATATTTTCCGTTTTTTCAGGATCCGGCTCATTAGAGCTTGCCATTTTCTGCATACTGTAAGTTAGAGATTTAATTGGCGTTACCGAGTTCATTATTTCATGAGTTAAAACCCTTATTAATTTTTGCCAGGCTTCAAGCTCACTTTCTTCCAGTTGTGTTTTTATATCCTGCAGTGATATTAATCTTAGTTCTTTTTTTGCTATTTTAATTGCAGTCGATTTTACCAAAACAACTTGCTGATCTATATGAGTATTTAGCTTTATAAGTTTAGTTTGACCTACTTCTATTTTTTGCAAATCATCTCCAATTTGATCCAGTTCATTTATTTTAGTTAGCTTATTTATTCCTAATATCTTTTTTGCTGCTTTATTAAATAATTCAACATTACCTTCCATATCAAAAGATAAAATCCCGATTCCAATATTTTCCAGTGTATACTGAAAATATTGTTGTTCGCATTCTTTAGCTAACCATGCTTCTTTAAGTTGATTTGTAATTTCATTATACGTGATATTAAGCTGATCAAAAGATAAATCTGTAGAGTTATTTGCAGAAACATTATCTAAATGCTTTATTGCTTCAAGGAAATTAATAAGATCTCTATTTGTTTTATTGAGGTATTTCAAGAGAAAAACAAAAATTAAAATGAATGCTAAAGCCAAAACAATTTTAGTAACAATTAAGAGACTTGTGTTTAAAGACCAGAAAAAAGCAAATCCAAGCAAGGATAAAATCACTAAAAAAACAAACAACTTAATACTATATTTATTCCAGATCATACTTCTTGAATTTATTGTACAATGTTTTTCTTGAAACGCCCAATTCTTTTGCAGCAAGGGTAAAATTTCCTCTATTTTTTTCAATGGCTTGAAATATTAAGCGCTTTTCGTTTTCAGATAAATCCAAAGTTTCAGTTCGAGTCTCTTTTTTTGATGCTCCAAACCAAAAATCATCTGCTTGCAGAGTAGAATTTTCACACATAATAATAGCCTTTTCCACAGCATGCTGTAATTCTCTTATATTACCAGGCCAATTATATTTATTAAGTTTTTCTATAACTGATTTATCTATTTTTAGCTCCTTAGTTTCATATTTCCTCTCATATAAGTCTTTAAAATAGTTAGTCAGTACTTGCACATCTCCAATTCTATCTCTTAAAGGTGGCACATCTATTTGAATAGTATTAATTCTATATAACAAATCTTCCCGAAACTTCTCCTCAGAAACCATTTCATGTAATGATTTATTAGTAGCACATATTAAACGAATATCAATTGGAATTTTATAATTAGCTCCTAATCTACTAATCTCTCTATTTTGCAATATAGATAGCAGTTTTGACTGAGCAGAAAAAGATAAATTCCCGATTTCGTCTAAAAATAGTGTTCCTCCTGAAGCAACTTCAATTCTTCCAGGCTTATCGTGCTTAGCATCTGTAAATGCGCCCTTTACATATCCAAATAACTCACTTTCGAATAAAGAATCAGGCAAAGCAGAAACATCCAGATTTACAAAGACTTCTCCTGATCTCAATGATTTTTCATGAATCTCACGAGCAACAAGCTCCTTACCTGTCCCATTCTCTCCTAAGATTAAAACGTTAGCATCTGTTTTTGCCACTTTACAAATTG
>DAOWGM010000172.1 GCA_030637515.1 Bacteroidales bacterium | reverse complement strand
TCGATAAAAAGAATCTAAATGCGATTAAAAGTTCTTCATTATCGTCAACAATTAATATCTTTCCTTGATTTTTTGACATTTTTAGTAAATTAAATAGTAACAAACTTATAAATAATTGTTGTTAAATCCGACAGGAGTGTAGTAAAAAGCGACAATGTATTTAGTTTCTTGATTTGTAATAGTCACATGATTAATCGAATAGCGATTTTGGTATGAGGTTTGAAATTGGAATGCACAGATATAAGAGAGATGTTTATCAAATAATAATAATATTATGTATTTTAAAATATTTAGAACCATATTTAATAATTTAAGACGAAATCTGTTATTAACTGCTATAAACATATTAGGGTTAACCTTAAGTTTTGTGGTCGTAATTTTAATTGTTGGTTATATTCAAAATCAGCTGAGATATGATAAAAATATTCATAACTCAGAAAGAATTTTTAGATTAGAAACACACTGGGCTTGCATGCCCCCATTTATTGGACATATATTAACTCAAGATTTAAGTTCATATAAAAATACGCGTTTAAATTTTCAAGAAAAATTAGTAATTAGTTATAATAACGAAAATCCTTTATTATTGGATAATATTGCTTTTGCTGACAGTACTTTTTTTGACGTATTACCATTTGAGTTAATAAGAGGAAATGAGGATGATGCATTAGAGGATCCTTTTCAAATTTATTTAAGTGAGAAAGAAGCTCAATTAATTTTTGGCGATAAAGATCCAATTGGTGAATTAGTTTTAATTGAAAATGAATTTTCTTTTCAAGTAGCAGGAATATTAAAAAATATTGAGTACTCACATTTAAAAATTGACGCAGTGCTTTCTATGGTATCAATACGAGAAATGTCTACAAACAAAGATGTTCTTGAAGAATTTGATGGATGGGATTATCCTACATATATATTAATACCCGAAAATAATTCTGTAAGTGAAGCTGAACAAAACATTAATGATTGTTTGAATAATTACGATTATAAATATTTTATTGAAAGATTTACGCTGCGAAATTATAACGACATATATTTTGCACGCGATATAAGTAACGAAGATGGTACTATTCATGGAAATAATAGAACAAATAAGATTTTGTTATTAATATCGGTACTTGTTTTGACTCTTGCAGTTATAAATTACGTTAATTTATCTACTGCAAATGCACACAAACGTTATAAATGGATTGGCGTAAATCGTATTCTGGGAGCATCTAAAAGTCTAATAATTATTCAATTCCTTCTTGAAACTTTTATTTTGAGTTTATTTGCACTGTGGTTATCAGTTCTTGTAATAGAATTAATTTATCCTTTCCTCTATAATTTGCTTCCAATTCATAAAATCCTACCAGATTTATATTCATTTAGTAATATTGTTGGTATAGCAATAGGATTAGTAATTCTAAGTTTATTGTCTGGTATATATCCGGCAATAACTTTAAGACGTTTCTTACCTATCAATTTAATTAGAAAGCATAAAGGAAGTCTTTCAAAGAGCATAAGATTAAGGGATATTTTAATAGTGTTTCAATTTGTTATTGCCATTTTATTGATCACATCTTCGATTTTTATTTATAAGCAATTTAGATTTTTATCCAAGAGTGATCTTGGATTTAATTCTGAACAGGTTATGATTGTTAAAACCAGTAGAGAAGTACAAAAGAATCTTTTGGTATTTAAAGAAAATATAATTAATTATCCAGAGATAATAAATATATCTTCTTCCCAAAGAATCCCTGGTAATGAGTGGGGTTCGTGGTGTTGTACAAAAATTGATAATGAAGAACATAAGTATTATGATTTGGCTGTTGATCCAAATTATCTGGCTACCCTTGACATCCAATTAAAAGATGGAGCAAATTTTAATTGGAATAATATTGGGGAATATAATACTGCGTTCATATTAAATGAATCTGCCGTTAAAGAATATCAAATAAAGGATCCTATAGGAAAGAAAGTAAGTGGAACTGGAAGTGGTTATACGGGAACTGTAATTGGAGTTGTAGAAGATTTTCATTTTAGAGGATTTCATTATAAAATTGAACCTGTAATACTTTATTGGAATAATAAATACAGTAGATATGTAAATATTCGTATACAAGAGGGGCAAATAGAGAATGCTATTTCTATTGTGAAGGGTAATTGGGAGAAATTATTTCCAGGGTTTCCATTTGAATATCAATTTTTAGATGATAAATTTAATGAACAATATAATGACGATAGAGTTTTTGGAAGTTTGGTTGGAGTGTTTTCATTAGTTGCAATTTTTATAGCTTGTATAGGAATTATGGGACTTTCATTTTTCTATTTTAATCAACAGGTTAAAAATATTGGTATTCGCAAGGTTCATGGAGCTAGCACAATTATAATTGCTAAAATGTTGACATCAGATATTATTAAAAGGGTTGTATTTGCATACCTTATTACAACACCTTTAGTATTTTACTTAATAGATAAATGGTTACAGAATTTTGAATATAGAATAAAATTAACACCTGGTCCATTTATTTACGGAGGATTAATTGCTATGTTTTTAGCATTACTAACAGTAATCTGGCAAACCTGGAATGCTTCAAGAAAAAATCCGGTAGAAAGTTTACGTTACGAATAAAAAGAAATCATGATACGACAATTTTTAAGATTAATGCTTCAGAGAAATTTTAAAAGGAATGGTTTTCATACTCTAATAAATGTTTTAGGACTTTCAATTGGTTTAACTTCATTTATATTGTTTGTTCTTTTTATTCAGGAAATTAGGAGTTATGATACATTTCATAAAAACTATGGAAATTTATACCGGGTAATTAAAGAGACAAATGATAGTAGGGGTAATTTTTCTGGAACTCCAGCACAATTAGGTGCCTTTTTATCAGAAAGAGTGCCTGAAATTGATATGTATACCAGGGTTGAGGAGGCAAAAAATATAATTATTACTAAAGATCAAGAAAAATTCTTTGAATCAGATTTGTTGTATGTTGATAATGAATTTTTTGAGATGTTTTCTTTTCCTATTGTTCGAGGGAATGTTCACACACCTATTGAGAATATAAACTCCTTGGTAATAACAGAGAGGATGGCTCAAAAATATTTTGGCGAAACAGATCCTATTGGTCAAACTCTTAAGTTAGGACGAAAAGAGAAGGAGTATCAGATAACGGCAATCGTAGAGAACTGCCCTGTAAATTCAAGTATAAAATATGATCTTATTATTTCTTTTGAAATTTTTGATGAAGATGCTTATTGGGGACAGTTTAATTATTATACTTATCTCTTAATTAATAATAATGAAAAAATTGCTGAAGAAAAGATAAAAGCTTGTGCTGTTGATATCGGTGATCGAGTAATGGAATTTAGCAATTTGAGTTTACAAGCATTTAAGGATTTACGTTTTGAAAAGATAAGAGGAAATTCTTTTAAAACCATTGATCGAAAATATATTTATATATTCTTTTCTGCTACTATTTTTATTTTGCTATTAGCAATAATAAATTATACAAACCTATCTTCGGCAGTATCTCTTAAACGGTCAAAAGAAATAGCATTAAAAAAGATTTCAGGAAGCCAAAGAAAGCAAATTGTTATTGAATTTCTTGCCGAATCGATTTTGTTCTCAATATTAGCATTAATTGTTGCTTTAATATCTGTAGAGCTTTTAAGCCCTGGTTTTGGGAAATTAATTAATGAAGAAATTAATTTATCTTATACTTTAATCCCATACTTTCTTTTAATATCAATATTTGTTGGGTTAATAGCCGGAATTTATCCATCAGTTTATGGCTTGCAATATAATATTATGCTATTGCTTAAAGAATCATTTTACAAAGGTAAAAAAGCAAAGTATTTCAGAAACTTGTTAGTAGTTATACAATTTAGTATAACAGGTTTTTTATTGATTTCTGCATTAAGTTTTTCAAATCAGTTGGATTTTATGTTTAATAGAGAGTTGGGTTTAAACACAGAGAATGTATATGAAGTCGAGGTTCATTGGAGCGGTATAAAACTCAATGAATTAAAAAACGAGTTAAAAACATTTACAGGCATAGAAAATGTATGTACTAGTACTTTCTGTGCAGGAGAAGAAGGATGGAATCAGTCAGCCAGGTGGGAAGGTGTTACAGACGAGAATCAAATAAATATGTTTGTCCTTTTATCTGATAAAGATTTTGGGAATACCCTTGGAATTAAATTTCTTGAAAAACTGGATAATTATGATAATATTTCATTAGACAATGGCGAATTCTATATTTTAAATAAATCAGCAAAAGAACATATAGGTTGGGATAATTCAATAAATAAATATTTTACAATTTATTCAGATACCTTAGGTAAAGTTGTTGGTGTAGTTGATGATTTCAACTTCCGATCCTTACATTTTAAATCAAGTCCCAGTGTTATTAGGGTTAGAGAAAAGCCCGTAGCAGATAAAATGCATGTTAAAATTAAATTAGGTTATGAGGATGAAGTAATTGATTTTATTGAACAGAAATGGAAAGATTTTGCTCCTGTTAATGCACCTCTTATAATTACAAGTCTTAAAAAAGATTTTGAAAACTTATATAGTACCGAGAAAAAAACTAAAAAGATTGTAATCCTTTTTACAATTATTGCAACCATAATTTCTGTTTTAGGATTAATAGGACTTGCAACTTTTATTACACTGCAAAGAACAAAAGAAATTGGGATTCGGAAAGTTTTAGGGTCGGATACTATCAAGATTATTATAATGCTAGTTGGCGATTTTATAAAGTGGGTAGTAATTGCTTTTGTTATAGCTGCACCACTGGCATATTTATATATCAATAAATGGTTGCAAAACTTTTCGTATCAAATAAATGTCAATATCTGGACTTTTATTTTAGCAGGTTTTCTTACAATATTAGTAGCTTTTATTAGTGTTTTTATTTTGGCATTCAGAGCAGCTTGCAAAAATCCTGTTGAAAGTTTACGTTACGAATAATAAGATAAAATATGATTCTGTATAATTTAAAGATATTAGGAAGAGGAATTTTAAGAAATAAGGCTTTTTCAGCAATCAATATATTTGGTTTGTCATTGGGCTTAGCAGGTGTAATTTATATCATGTTATGGGTGTGGGACGAAATAAGTTTCGATCGTTTTAATAATAAAGCAGACGATATTTACTTGTTAGTAAATAATAACAGTGATGATCAAGGAAACAGTATGGATTTTGTTGAAAGTCCAGCGCCATTGGCTGATTATCTGGTAAACAATATTCCGGAAATAAGAAATGCAGTTCGTATTGAATATTTTTATTCAGGAGGATTAATTCAAAAAGGAAATGATTTCTTTAATGAAAAGGGAGCAGCAGCAGATGTTTCTTTATTTGAAATTTTTACAATACCCTTTGTTCAAGGAGATAAAAATACTGTTTTTGAAAATTCTGAGTCAATTGTTATCTCTGAAGATATGGCTGTAAGATTTTATGGAGAAAAAAATCCTTTGGGTGAGGTATTAAAAATAAAAGGATATGGTGAAACATATAACACTGTTACTGTAACAGGTGTATATAAAAATTTCCCCAGGAATTCATCATTTGATTTTGATTTTGTAATTCCTTTTTCACTCGAAGAAAAGACATATTCAAACGACTGGGGTGTTTTTGCCTTTGCCACTTTTATACTTCTCGAAGAAAATACAGATTATAAGCAGGTTAATGAGAAGATTGTACCTATTTATAAAAATGTTATGAATGATGCTCATTATGTTTCTTCTATGTACCCATTAGTAAATCTTCATTTATATTCAAGCTTATCGTTTTTCAATAACCAAAATCAGGGCAATATTAAACTTATCAGAATTCTTGTATTTATAGCCATGTTAATTTTACTGATTGCTTGTATTAACTATATGAATCTTGCTACTGCACGGTCTGTAAAAAAAGTTAAAGAGGTTAGTATAAAAAGAATTCTGGGTATAAACCGCAAAAAACTACTTACCGGGTTTTTAACCGAAGCAATACTGTTTTCATTAATATCATTTCATGTTGCTATTGTTCTGGTTGAGATTATACGTCCTGTTTTTAATAATCTAACAGGTAAAAATATAAGAATCAATTATTTTGAGCCACAACTTTTAATCGGAGCAATTGTAATAATTATAATCACAGGTCTGATTTCTACTATTTATCCTTATTTATATATTACTTCTAAAAAGCCAGTACTGTTTTTAAAAGGTAAAACAGATCATAATAAAAAAGGAGTTTATGCAAGAAAATTATTGGTGATTATTCAGTTTGCAATTTCTATAATACTCATAATCTTTTCTGGTGTTATTATAAAGCAAGTAAACTTTATTTATTCTAAAGACCTCGGTTTTAGCAAGGAAGATATTATCGTTATAAATTCATCAGATCTTGGAAATAAAGTAAATATATTTAAAGATGAAATTCTGAAAAATACGAATGTTGTTTCTGTTACAAATGGAAGTTTGCCTTTAGGTGGAGGATGGTCAGATATTTGGTCATGGGAAGGAAAAGAAGCTGGTAACAGATTCGAAGTTAAAACCATAAATTCTGATGCAGATTATTTGAAAACAGTTGACATGAAACTTGCAAAGGGCCGCTTTTTTTCAGAACAATATAATGATAGTGCAACTATAGTTATAAATCAAAAATTTGCAAAACTTATTAGTAATGAAGATGTTTTAGGGAAAAGGATATATTACAGAGATAAACCATATGAGATTATTGGAATAACTGATAATTTTTATTCAAATCATTTTTCTGAGGAAATACAACCCGCAGCATTTTTCAAGGAGCCAACATACTGGCTTTTAATAAAAGTAAAAAATGAAAGAGCAGAAGAAACTGTAGATTATATAAAATCTGAATTTAGAGAAATAGTAGCTGACAGGCCTTTTGAATACACAACACTTGAGCAAGAATTCGATGCACTTTATTCAACTGAAGTAAGAACAGGAAGGCTTTTTGGCTATTTTTCATTACTTGCAATATTTATTTCATGTCTCGGATTATTGGGAATAAGTGTTTTTGCTGCAGAACAAAGAACAAAAGAAATAGGCATTCGCAAGGCTTTAGGAGCATCATCTTATAATATAGTAAAAATGCTTAATCTGGAATTTGTAAAATTAATAGCCATAGCCTATTTAATATCGTGCCCGATTGCATATTATTTGGCAATAAACTGGTTACAGAACTTTGTATTCAGAACCCAATTCCCATGGTGGATTTTTGTATTTGCAGGATTTTTTGTGTTAGTAATTACACTTTTAACTGTTAGTTGGCAAAGTTTTTTGGTAGCACGTAAAAATCCAGTTGATAGTTTGCGTTACGAGTAATTAATATTTGCTACTTTTATTGCAAAATGTGATTTATGAAATTCATGGTTTGCCCTCAGTGTGGAATTACTAACTTTTATTTGAAAAATGGAAAAGGCGAAAGATTGAATGTCAAAGTTACAAGAGACTTTAAAATTGTTTTGGTTGATAAAACTAAGAGTCTTGAAGGCTTTAATATAAAAGAACTTTTCTGTCTGGGTTGTTCATGGCATGGCAAGTTAAGCGAACTAAAGAAATATTTTATGTAATAAAGGGCTGTCAAAATCGACAGCCCTTTTTAGATTTAAAGCTTCTTGTAAAGGATTTTTAGTTTGTCAATTGTTTTAGGATCAATATTAAACTGAGTCTTGCCTATAAAAGCAACATTCTTAAATAGATAGGTGCTTTCGCGCCACCCGCCAAAGTTTATCAAAAATATATATTCTTTTAGGATTGGTCCATCGTCACCAGGTTGGTAATTTTCAAATTTTGTTTGTTTAAGAAAGTCCAAAACTTCTTTAATTTTTTCTGGTTCAGTAATTTTCTTAATAACTATATTATCTGGTTCTTCCTGATATTTTATTATTACATATTCGAGAGAGTCAGCATTTAAATTCTCAAAACGATTTTGAGCAAATCCCGGGTTTAAACCCAGGATTATACTTGTTGTAATTATTAAAACAATGCTTTTCATAATTATTTATTTCTCAAATTTAAAATTCTTTGATTTAGCTTGAGTTTTAATAGCTTTTAGCATTGCATCATCAAGTGCAGTTTCAGATGCATTTTCAGTTTGTTGTTTCTTTACATATGCTTCACGCTTTTTGTTTAGCTCGATTATTTCTTTCTGAATTTGTTCGCGTTCTTTTTTCTTAGTATCAACATATTGTACTTTTTCTTTATCGCTCATACCTTTCATTGCTGCAGGAAGTGCTTCTTCTTTTACTTTTGCAATTTCGAAATCTTCTTGTTCAGCAGCATCAACTAAATCCCATGATTCGTTTTTATAAACATGTGATGCTTTAGAAACAGAACGTTTAACAGCATTTACTTTACTTATACTTCCAGCATTAGCATCTTGTCTTGCCTGATTTTGCTTCTTTTCTCTTCCCAATCTTCCGTAAGAAACATAAGTATCGTTTAATCTTGTATTCAATTTTGCAATTCTATCATCATAAGGAGAAGAAATATAAACTGTTTTACAATCTTGGTTTATACTCATATATTCACCACCTGTAATATCAGCTCCTTTTTTCCAGCTTGTTTGTACACCTTCGCGAAAATCGCCACAGAAGATTGTATTAACAACAACTCCTTTATTTTTTGCACGATAACAAGCATCATGAAAATTTACTCCACCTTGTGTAAAAGGCTCATTTCCTGCAATAAATATTAGTTTTAAATCATCATTTGAATTATTCCAGTCTAACTGATCTAAAGAAGTATTAATTACCTGACCACAAAACTCACTACCACCATTGGTTCTTAATTCGAATAACTTTTGTGAAACAAGATCTAAATCTTTTGTTAAATAAATTACCTGTCTAATATAACCTTCACGAGCACTTAACCAGTCATTACCATATTCATAGAGTGCAATTTGTAGTTCAGGTCTTTCGCCTTCACAACTTGCTTTTGCAAGCTCATTAACTATAGTCCATAGCTGAGATTTTGCTTGTTCAATTAAACCATCCATGCTATTACTAGTATCTAATAATAATGCAATTTTGATTGATTTTTTTTCATCATTATTATCTGCAGAGAGATTTAGTCCTGTAAAAACTAAAAAGATAAACATTCCCATTAAAATGAGATTTCTGATTTTTGTAATTTGATTTTGTGTTTTCATAACTATGTGTTTTTATTGGTTTCTGAAGTAAAAGTAGAGACAAAAAAAACGCATAAAAAGCTACAATTAGGGAACAGGTCGTTTGGCTTAGTGAAATGTATTTTTAAATGAGTTAAGTGGATTTTGGAGTCTGTAAACGCCGATTTTAAAGGCTTTTTGAAAGATTGCTAATTTTTTTTATCGAAATTTGTTTGTATTTTTACTTCATATTGATATTATAATCATGAACAAAAGAATAATAATATTACTGTCATTAATTTTAGGATTTACTTTCTTAGCAACGAGTCAATCCAAAATGAGTCGGTATCAGCCATTAGGTATTGAAGTTTTACTCGACTCTGCTGAGATATATAAGGAATCCAACGCTGTTAAGGCATATGATTTTATAGAAGATGCACTGGAATTAATAATTCAGAATAACGATAAAGAAAATGAGGTTCGTGCATATAGCTTGTTGGGAGATATCAATTTCAATTCAGAGCAGTACGACCTGTCTATTGAGAATTACACAAAATCAATCAGTTTAGCTGAAAATTTGAATAAAACTGAATTGTCATATAGCTCACGTAAAAAATTAGGACTTGCTTTCAAATCAACAAATGATTATGACAAATCACTTTACTATTTTAATTTATTTTTAAATCAGATAATTGAAAAATCTAACAAGGATGATGTTGTATTTGTAAAATTACAAATAGCAGAAACCTACGAATTAAAAGGTGAGTTATCACTGGCTGAACAAACATATCTTGAAGTATTGAAAATTGAGCAGGATAGAAATAACAGACAGGGAATTATTCAGGTTCAGGATAAGCTTGCTAACCTTAATTTACAACAAAACAATGCTCCGATGGCGATTCAGTATTACGAAGAATCGGAGAAGATGGCCAAGGAATCATCAGATAAACGTTCCCTTGTAAACACTTTGAGAAGTAAAGGCAGAGCATATAAGAAACAAAATAAACCTGAAGAGGAACTGGAAGTAAGACAACAAGCGCTGGATATTAATGAAGAATTAGAGGATTTTGAAGCACAAAGTGAAGATTTATTAGAGATTGGAAAGATTTATGTTGATCAGGAGCAAGAAGAAATGGCAATTCCTGTTTTACAAAAAAGTGTAAGCTTATCTGATCAAACACAAAATATTGAACAAAAAAAAGAGGCTTTATATTCATTATCAAAGGCATACGAACGATCGAGCCCGAATAAAGCTTTGGAAACGTATAAAGAGTACTTACAGGTTAATGATAGTATAAATCGAATACGCGAACAGGAATTGTTAACGCGACTGGAATTGGCTACTTCATTAAATCGCAAGCAACAACGTATTGATTTATTGGAAAAGGATAAAGAGTTAAATGATAAAACAATTGAATTGTTAGTTCAGGAGCAAGAGCTTAAGGATCAAGCCATAAAATCACAAAGAACAACTATTGTTTCATTAATTATTGTACTTCTAATATTAAGTATCTCAACTGTTTTTATTTTAAGAAGTGGGCGCCAAAAACGATTGGCTAATCAACTACTGGCTCTAAAATCATTACGTAGCCAAATGAATCCACATTTTATTTTTAATGCTTTAAACTCAGTTAATAATTATATCGCTAAAAAAGATGAGCTGTCTGCGAATCGCTATTTGTCAGATTTTGCTTTTTTAATGCGATCGGTAATGGAAAATTCAAAGCATGATTTTATTCCATTAACTGATGAGATTAAGATTATTGAGCTGTACATTAAGTTAGAACACGAACGATTTAAAGAAAAGTTTGATTATAATTTCATTGTCGATGAAGATATAAATACAGAATCCTTTTTGATTCCGCCTATGTTAATTCAACCCTATATTGAAAATGCTGTTTGGCACGGTTTAAGGTATAAGGAAGAAAAGGGTAAACTAGAAGTTGAGCTTAAGCAATTGGATAGTTATTTGGAAATAAATATTAAAGATGATGGTATTGGACGTAAGAAATCACAAGAGTTAAAAACTAAAAATCAGCAACAAAATAATTCAACAGGATTAAAGAATATAGAAAACAGACTTCGTATAATTAATGAAGTTCATCATTTAGGAATAAAGGTTGAAGTAGCAGATTTGATTCCCGAAACTCAGTCAGGAACGCATATAAAAATTACGGTTCCAGTACAGGAGAATAAAGCTTAAACTATGGAAGAAAAATTAAAAGCAGTAATTGTTGAGGACGAACAAGCAAGCCGAGAAACGCTGACAGCATATTTGGAAAAGTATTGTCCTGATGTTAAGTTATTAGCTGAGGCTGATTCTGTTAAATCCGGTTTAGAAATAATAAAACTTCATAAACCAGATGTCGTTTTTTTAGATATTGAAATGCCTTATGGTAATGCTTTTGATTTATTGGAACAAATTCCTGATGTTGATTTCGAAGTTGTTTTTGTTACTGCTTACAGTAATTACGCAATAAAAGCACTGAACTTAAGTGCATCATATTATATTTTAAAACCTATTTCAATTGATGAATTAATAGCGGCGGTTGATAAAATAAAAGCAAGCAGAGATAAAGAAGAAGTATCGATTCATTCAAAAATTTTACTGGATAATATTCAGGAAGTAAATAAACCCAATCATAAAATTGTTTTGCCTTTACTTAATGGTTTTGAAGTAGTTCATGTGCGTGATATAATTCGTTGCCAAGCAAATGATAATTTTACTGAGTTTCATTTAAAAGATGGATCAAAAAAACTTATTTCAAGAACATTAAAATTTTATGAAGAAATACTAAAAGATTTTGATTTTATTCGAATACACAAATCTCACCTCATAAACTTTCAATACGTTACTAAATATTTAAAAGGCAAGGGAGGTCAAGTAGAAATGTCTGATGGTTCTGTAGTTGATGTTTCTGTAAACCGAAAAGCAGAGTTCTTGGAAAAGTTTAAATAAGTAATGAGTGTCATCCCGGTCGAAGTACCGGAATCTATATATATTTAAAAAGATCGTTCCATTCAGGATTCATCACATTAATAAGATTCTCTTTATATACTCTTTTCCATTTCTTCATGTTTTTTTCTTTTTCGATAGCAAATCCTATATCAGAAAACTTTTCAAACCAAATTAATTTGTTACAATTGTATTTCTTAGAAAAACCTTTATTTATGCCTTCTTTGTGTTCAGTTATTCTTCTTTTAAGATTATTCGTAACTCCTAAATACAGAACAGAGTTTGAGTAATTAGTTATCAAGTATAAATAATATTCCATAAAAAGATTATAGCATCTAAAAGGTTAAATTGATATTAATAATTATAAGTGTTGTGTCATTCCGGCCGAAGTGCCGGAATCTATATAATTATATCAAAAAAGATTCCGGTATCCCTTTCCAATTTGAATTGAAAAGAGAACCGGAATGACATTTATAAATTAATAAAATTCTTACTTCGAATACTGATCTATAACAGTACTTATACTATGTTGGCAAACTTTACAATGAACTGTATGGCGGGTAAACATAATACAATCCAGTTGCGATCTGTATAAACCATATTGATTGTATTTGGCACCCTCGAATGCTCCAATTTTATCTTTGTATTCGTCTTGTGCAAAGAACTCATGTCGTTTATGGTACACGCGCATGAAAAAGTCTTCCATAACTGATTCTTCTACTTTTTTTGCTCTAAGTTCACCTCTTTCTTTTTGCGAAGCATAGTCATATGTGTCAAATTCTTCTTTGTTCCATGGAGTAGGAATTGGTGTTTCTGCTTCGACTAAATGTTTCCATTTTAAATTATCCTTATCTAAAAGAGCTGTTACATTTGTTTCATAAGGTTCAACATCAATAGTTGGTGCTTCATAAGCTGTTGCAGAAGAATAATACTCATCTGCTAAATCCGCCAAATGGTGGCCCATTTCGTGAATCATTAAGTACTCCGCAAACTTATTATCAACCGCATTTGTTGTGTAAAGTTTATAAATTCCACCACCACCATAGGTTTGTTCGTTTATTAATATAGAAGTAAACTCATATGGTGCTGCAGATGCAACATTACGAATGGTTTTATTATCATATGCTAATACATAGCGTTCTGAGTCAAAACTACTATAATGTGCAGAAAGTGCTGTACGCTTGTGTATTTCAGGGTGTGGACGGGAAATTCCAGATTCTTGTGAAGGAGTTTTTACTGCCCAAACATTTATATCATTTTTTCTTGATTTGTATGGTTCTGCATTTAGTAAATATCCAGTTACGCGTTTAGCATCAGCAATAAACTTATCCATTTCTTCTGCAGTATAACCATCTCCAAGAAGTACTAAATCTAACTTTTCATTTGGATTGCCACTTTTATGAATTGCAACGACTTCCTCAGCATGCTGTATATCTGTAGGATTTACCAAACGAGATGCAGGATCAATATTATATGTCCAAACAGGTTGGAATTTGTTTTGTCCATCACGTTTTTTAAGTCTAATTGTAACAGGTTTAATTGGCCAAGGGAATCGTACTGATTCATGAAATGTTCCCCATTCTTTTTCTGCTTCTGGTGTTGTTTGCCATTCGCCAAATATACTCGAAAAACCTCTTGAATAAAGTAGAGCTTTTGTTTCTTGATCAATAACTTCAAGGAAATAGTAACCAAGTTCTAATTCATCAATTAGTTTTGTTAAACTACCGTACCATTCTCCGTCTGACAAGATCTTATCTACAGCAAAATGTTCTGTTTCAGAATTACCAGTATGGTTATAGTCTAAACGCATAGTTTTGTTAACAAAGAAATCATCAAAATTTATATTTCCATTATTAACAACATTAATTTCAGCAATCTCATCAGATTGATGTTTTTCTTTAACTTGTTCTGTTTGACTTGGTGTGCAAGCAAAAAGGATAGTTACTCCTAATAATATAAATAATAGTTTTTTCATAGTATAAAATTTTAGATTTTAAAGATAATAATTCTAAAAATCTAACAGCTATAAGCTAATAGCTTTTTTTATTATCTTAGAGCTCATACAAAATTGAAATTGCAATGAATTATAATGTATCAATACTTATCGTAATGATTTCCTACATGACATTTATTATTACATGGGGAATTTACCAAGGGAGAAAAGTTAAAAATAGCTCAGATTTTGCTATTGCAGGTCGTAATTTGCCAGGATGGGTTGCAGCACTTTCAGAACGTGCTACTGGAGAATCTTCTTGGGCATTACTCGGTTTGCCTGGCGCTGCATATGCAACTGGTTTATTAGAAGTTTGGACGGCCATCGGATGTGTGTTTGGGATAATCTTTGCCTGGATAATTTTAGCCTGGCGATTGCGTGAAGAGGCGGCAAAGTACAAGACAGATACTTTTACTGATTACATAGCACAAAAACATGGCGAAGTTGGAAAATGGATTCGGATTGTAGGTAGTTTTACAATTGTATTTTTCTTTTTCTTTTATGTTGGTGCTCAGTTTCTTGGAGGCGGAAAAACACTTGAGAATCTTTTTGGTATTGATAGAACAATAGGTATGTTAATTGTTGTTTTACTGGTTGTTCCTTATACTATTTATGGAGGATTCAGAAGTGTGACTTATACTGATGTTATTCAGGCAATTGTTATGATTATTACCCTAATAATTGCACCTATTGCAGGAATAATTTATTTAAAGAACCAACCCGAAGGAGTACTGTACGCAAGTTCTATTTCAGAAGCATTAGCAAAAGCAGGAGATAGTTATAATACAATGGTTGGTGGTGCAAATGTAGTTGAAGGTTCAAAATTGTCAGATTTTCTGATTTCGGTATTTCCAAACAGCCTGAATATGGTAAAAGGTTTAGGTGCGGGAATTATTATTGCCAGTGCTTTTTCATGGTTTTTTGGTTATTTAGGAGGTCAGCCACAATTGAGTATGCGGTTTATGGCTATTAGTGATACTAAAAATGCAAAGCAAGCAAGAAATATTGGTGTTGCATGGACAATCATAGCATATATTGGTGCATTAATGATTGGTTGGATTGGAATAGCCATTTTTGGTCCCGATGGTTTAAAAGACCAGGAAACTGTAATGCCTGAAGTTTTAACTAAGCTGTTTAATCCCTTTTTAGCTGGAATATTAATAACAGGAGTATTAGCAGCAATTATTTCTACAGCAAATTCCTTATTGATATTATCGGCAACTGAACTTTCAGAGAATTTAATAAAGCCAATGCGAAAAGATAAGGGTAAAGTACAAAACAGTCTTTTGCAATCGCGAATTATTACTGCATTACTTTCTGTTGTTGCTTTGGTATTGGCATATTTTTCTCCAAGCGATTTAATTTATAAGATTGTAGGTTATGTGTGGGCAGGAATTGGCTCTACATTCTCAGTTGTAATTATGTTAACTTTATTCTGGAAAAAATATCATGGACGAGCAGTAATATTAACTATTATAACTGGTTTGTTTTTTACCATTTTCTGGATTCAATCAGGACTGGATGAAATAATTTCTGCACGCTTTGTAACATTTGTAGTAGCATTAATTGTAGCAATTGCAGGAACATATTTATTGCCCTCAGGGAAAAGAAAATAATTTTGTTCGAACTCATAAATCATACATAGTTGCCATTAACAAAATTGAAAGCATCGAGCGAAATCGTATAAAGATAGGAGAAAAACTCATCCCGGTAGGAAATACCTTTAAGGATGAGTTTTATAAACGAATTAGTAAAGTTTAAATATTTATTATAAGCTGTTTAGGTATTCTTAATTCTCTAAATAATCAACTGTAAATTGGATCCAGTCTTTAACAGATTTATCCAAATAAATATCAGGTTGGACTCCAATGTTATCAAGCGGATATTCAGGAAGCCTCATAGAACGCCATGTTGGCATTACTAGCTTGTGATTTTTGCATCCAAAATCGAATAAACTAGCAGAACCATAATCTATTACACCATAGGTCGGAGTTCCTAATATTTTTACTTTTTTACTCTGTTTAGCTTCTAAAACAAATGCTTCACCGGAGCTGGCTGTTCTTTTATTAGCTAAAATAGCAATTTGTTTTGGGCTATGTTCAGCAATTTTTATATCACTTATGTTAACATCAGCACTATCTATATTTATAAATTTGCCAATATTACCTTCAAACATTCTAATCCAACTTCTTGCCCATTTTTTGCCTTCTTCATCATCAAACCAATCCTCCACTTCATCAATTAAAGTTTGTGTAACTAAGAATTCCTGACCTACTCCTCGAATATTATCTGTGATAATGTATGGTAAAATCTCATCGTAAGCATCATAGGTTCCACCTGAATTATTTCTTACATCAATAATTAAATTCTCGCAATTTTCTATTGCTTGTTGGTTATCTGAAACAATTTTTTCTATTTTCTCAACATACGCATCATCAAAACTTGAAATACATAGTAATGATGTTCTATCCGTTAATTTTGTAAAATAGAACCCTTGTATTTTATCTAATTTCAATTCAATTTCATTTTCCGTTAATTTTGGTTTAGGAAACTCTTTTACAAATGCTAAAGTGATACTTTTAAAAGACAAAATGCTTCCATCACATAGCTCAAAGTTATCTTCTCGTAATGAATGGTTACCCATGTAGAAATTAGCCTTTCCCTTTTCCATCAATCGAAATTTGATTTCATTGGCTTTCCAACTCTCGTTGCTCGCCTCAATAATAAAACCCTGATATTCATTTTCCATTTTTATTATTCCCACCTTGTATGATGATGAGCTCCAAACTCCTTCGAGTTCATCCATGGATTTAGAAATATGTTTATAAAAATCATCAAGGGTAATATCAACTTTAGCTACTGATATTTCATCGGTTTTAGGAGTTTGAGTTTGCGTTTCATTGTCATTTGTATGCACCAAATACAACCACATATGTGAGTCTCTAAAATAGGATAAATAGTATTCTAATAAATCAGAACAATCAGAATCCTTAGTGTTTTGGGATTTTATTATTAATCTATCTTTAAAATCACTATACCTTATTGTATCTGCTGTTTTTTCTTTAAATCCAGGATACTCACTTTCCACTTTTTTAATTAATAGGTTTAATGACTGCTCACAGTTACACTCATTTTGTGAAAAGGATGATAAGGCTAAAACCAAAATCAGTAGAGTTAAAATGCTTTTTTTCATAATGTTTATTTTTTAGTTATTGAACCATTTTTTTATATTATTATTAATAATCAATTCTTATTTTCCCGTCTATGCTTAATAAGTTAACAGCTATACCCCCTCCATTAGCCTTACCTATCATAAAATATTTATTGGATGAACCCCTGAATTTTTTTATTAGGGTATTAGTTCTTATTCCTCTAATATTTAAATCTAAACCAATCTTATTAGTAAATGAGATGTCAATATTTCCGCCTCCTGTTTCAATAATTACAGGTTTTTTTAATTCTTGAATATTTCCTTTAATGTCTCCATCCATAGAAAATGCATTTAATGAACCTGAAAGATTTGAACATAGGATATCTCCTTCGGAAGTTTGTGCCGTAATTTCACCATTTACGTTTATTAGCTCAATATTTCCTTCAAGTGATTTACAATTAACTTGACCATTTATATTTTTTAGATACATACTTTCGTCACTTGCACTTATATAAACTGAACCTTCTATTTCCTCAATTTGTACAATAGCATCAGAAACATTTACAGAAATAGATCCGATTATTTTAGAGATATTAATTTTACTATCAGAATCTTTAATGAAGATGTTTCCGGTTACTTCAGAAATTTTAATAGTACCGTCGTCAGTTTTGCATTGTTGATTTGATATTAGTCCATGAATTGAAATATTTCCGTCATCCGTAATTAAATCGCATTCAGTTTCTTTAGGCACGCTTATTTCAAAACTGACATGAATTTGATTAGAAAAATCTAATTTGAAATAATTATCAGGGTACTTAACAAATATATCTAAACTGTTTTTATCCTGTTTTACTTTTAATAATATTCCCTCTTTCTGAATATCATCTTTATTGATTGAAATGATTTTGTTATTTTTTTTAGCAATGTACAAAACTTCTATTTCGCTGCTTTCTGAGGGAATAACAACTATAGCCCCAACATGAGTTGACACTGTTAATTTTGATGGTACAGATAATTCGTAATTTTCTTTAAAAGAATACGTTGATTCTTGAGATTTGCTTATAGGAATAAGAAAAAAAAAGACATACGAATAGTGACATTATTGTTTTCATAATTTTTAGTTTTTTTGTTATTGAAGTATTTATTTTGAAATTTAATTTATCTGGGCAAAATCAAATTGTATTAAATAAGTAAAGGAATATAATATCGAGGATAAGCTGATATTATATTCCTTTATAGATTATTCATACCTAAGAGCATCCACAGGATTTTGAGATGCAGCTTTATATGCTCTATAAAATACAGATAAAGAGGAAATAATTACTGCAATAATAATTGATACAGCAAATATCCACCACGATAATTTCGTTGCGTATGCAAAGTTTTGCAACCATTTAGATAGAATATAATAGGATAGGGGAACAGCTATAATTCCTGAAATAAGAATTAATTGAATAAACTCTTTCGAAAACAATAAAATAATATTTCTGATATTGGCTCCATTTGCTTTCCTTACGCCAATTTCTTTTGTTCTTTGCTCAGCCATAAAACTTATTAACCCAAATAAGCCGAGGCATGCAATAAATATACTGAATATAGCAAAGTAACCAAGTAACTTTGTCAGACGTTCCTCATTTTTATATTTGGCATCGAAAAGATCATCTACAAACTTATATTCAAAAGGGAAGTTTGTTGTCATGCTATTCCAAACTTCTTCAATTTTCTCTATGGTCTCTGGCATTCCTATTGAAGATATTTTAATGCTTATATTTGATTCCTTATCACCGAATAGGATTAAAAGAGGCATAATTGCATCTTTCTGAGACATATATATAAAGTCCTTAACAACCCCAATACATCTCATTCCTTCAAAATCCTTTTCATATAAATTATCATAGCCAATATATTTTGCAGCTGTTTCGTTTAATAGAAATTTTCCGTCATTTATTTCGGGATTACCTTTTGAAAAACCTTCTCCTTCAATAATATTGATTCCGTAAAAATCCATGTAATTAGCATCAGTGGTAACATATCGAACGTTAATTTCACGTCCGTCCACATCCAAAGTTAATCCTCCATCAAAACTACCGGGAGCTCCTCTGCCAAAGCAAATATCTTCTACAGATGGTATTTTAGAGACTTTTTCAGAAAAAACAGATGCATTTTCATGCATTTCGGCACTGAGATTTATAGATAATATATGATCTTTATTAATACCCATATCCATATTGCGCCAATAGTTTAATTGCAGGTATACTATTATTGTTCCTGTAATAAGAACTATGGTTACTATGAATTGAAAAACCATTAAGCCTTTTTTGAATAAGCCAATTCCTTTTCCTGCAACAAACTTACCTTTAAGTACTTGTAGAGGCGATAGCTTTGTTAGGTAAAATGCAGGATATAAGCCACTTATAACTGCAATTATTAGAACGCATAGTAGCGAAATCATATTAAAAGGAAATGCATAAAAGGTTTTTACCTGTAAATTATATTGCAGCAGATTATTAAAAACTGGTATAAATAATTCAGCAAGAATAAAACCTATTATTAATGCTAACATACAAATGCTTATTGTCTCAATCATGAATTGCATTATCAAATTCTTTCGATGAGCACCTA
>DAOWGM010000138.1 GCA_030637515.1 Bacteroidales bacterium | reverse complement strand
CTTTATTTCCACCTATGCTAAATGATAAATCAATTAACCGTGAAAGCCCTAAAATATTTAACATTGCCAATGAACCAATAAACATTCCGGCTAATATTACAAATACAACTTCTCTACGTAAATCATATTTATTTTCATACGAGATATTTCCGAACATAGGTAAAATTTAGTTTATATAAAGATATATACAATTTAATTAATTAACAATTAGTATCTTGTAATAAGTATTTTATTACTTGATTTAGTTGAGTCGTGTAAGTGACAAATACAGCGATATATATTATTTTCTTAAATATTATTTACGGTTCATCTTTTTACTAACAAAAGCGTCTTAATAACTTAATAACCCGAAAAGTAGTGATTGTTGGGATTATTGCCTATTTTTAATGTTTAGATATAATTTAAAAAGAAACTGTTTAATTTTTTAGTATTGATTATTAACGAATTAATTCTTAAATTACAGATTCTAATTCGGATTTTATGAGAAAAGACTTTTACTCTATTTTAAATATTGAAAGTAACGAGAAACTCAGTGTCACACTTTTTCTTATTCAATCTGTATTTCTTGGTATATTCTATGGTGCTTTTGACGTAGGTGCGCATGCTATGTTTTTGGCTGTTTATCCGGCATCCATGATTCCAAAGGCATATGTTATTTCTGGTTTGGCAGGAATTATTCTAACTTCATTATATGCCAGATTTCAGAGTAGATATAAGTTTTCGTCTGTGGCAATTTTTAATCTTATTTTTATTTCTGTATCAACCGTTGTGTTAAGAGTCTTATTTCAATATACTGAAAGTCCCTGGTTAGTATTTTTAATTTTCATTATGATGGGACCCCTGAATATTATGGCTTTGCTTGGATTCTGGGGTGCAGTTGGTCGTATGTTCTCACTGAGACAGGGGAAAAGATTATTTGGTTTAATCGATAGCGGACAAATATTCGGAGCTATACTAAGTACATTTGCAATTCCTGTTTTAATTGTAGTGGGATTTGAGCAAAAAAATCTTCTGTTTATTAGTTCGGTTAGTGTGATGTGTGCATTTTTTATGCAAATAGTAATTTCTGTAAAATTTAACCTTAACATTCAAGTACAAACGAGTACTAAAAAGAAAAAACGCTTACCCGAACTACTAAAAAATAAATATATCAGACTCATGTCTGGTTTTGTTGTAATGTCAATGCTTGTAGCGTTTTTTGTTCAGTTTTCTTTTCTTTCAGTAACAAAAGATAATTATCCCGACCATAATGATTTGGCTGAATTTTTAGGTGCATTTACAGGTACATTGTTATTATTTACATTTCTGTTTAAAACATTCTTATATAGCAAGTTAATGAAAACCTACGGTCTAAAGATGAGTATTATTATATCATCCTTTTTAATAGGTATTTTTACTTTCTTAGCTGCTCTCATAGGATCACTTGCTGGATATACAAGTGCATCAGGTGGTTTTATATTTTTCTTTTTAATTATATCACTTAGCCGATTATTCTCAAAAGTTTTAAAAGATGCTGTTGAAGTACCATCTTTCAAAATTTTATATCAATCGCTCAAAGCAGAAGTTAGGCATGATGTTCAAGCCTATGTTGATGGAGCAATAAATGAGATAGCTGCTCTTGCTGCCGGATTGTTGCTGGCAATACTTAGTTTCTTTGAATTTTTTAAATTGATTCATTTTTCTTATAGTTTATTAATTATTCTTGGAATATGGTTTTTTGTAGCTCGTAAGTTATATTATGAGTATAAAGTTTCTTTACAGAAAACACTTGCTGAACATAAAGGAGTAAAAGACGATATTGAAAGTATCTCTCGCTTTGTTGAAGAAAATATAGAAAAAAAATCTATAAATCAAGATGGATTAATTTCCGGAATGGAGCTTGATTCAGAATTAAGTCCTTTGCAATTCGAAAATAAGATCAATAAACTTTTTGAACATAGCGATGAGGAAATACAGAAATATGCTATAAATAAGGTGATTGAATCTAAATTAATTGATCCATTTTCAAAATTACCTAAAAAAATAGTTCAAAAGGAAATAGAAGGAAACCATATTTCTGAAGTTTGGCAAAGCATTGATTTAAAAGTAAATAAATCGCCAGGTGTAGAAAAGCTTATAACACTATCCAAATCAAAAGGAACCGACGAAAGAATTCTTGCAGCATGGTTAATAGGGCAGTTTTATGAGCCAGAACTTTTTGTATACTTAAAAGCACTGTTAAGAGATCTTCATTTGCCAGTTAAAATTGCAGGAATTAAAGCAGCGGTTAATACTAAGAACAAAGAATTTTGTTCTTTAATATCTGAATATCTTGATACACCGGGTCTAATTACTTATGGATATGACGCATTATTGCAATTTGGAGAGTCAGCATTAACTAGTATCGATCTCTTATTTTATAAAACAGGAGCAAGTCATAGAGTATTGCTTAGAATTGTTAAGCTTATAGGAGAAATAGGCGGCGAAAACGCTATTGAATTACTAGTGAAGAAATTAGATCATCCAAATGAAGAAGTTCTGCATCAGGTTCTTATAACATTAAGCAATTTAGATTTTAAAGTTAATGAAAAACATCTTATCCATTTACACCAGATTATTGAAAAACATATTGGAATTATGAGCTGGAATATTGCAGCCAAATCTACTATGGATGAGATTACTGAACATGTGTATTTAAAAGATGCAATTGATGAAGAATTAAAAGCTAATTATATTCTTTTATATCTGCTACTGTCATTAACATATGATTCAAAGTCAGTAATGCTTGTTAAAGAGAATATTGAAAGCGGTACTGCCGAAGGTGCAAGTTATGCTCTTGAATTACTTGAATTATTTATTGATGAAGAAATCAAACCTAAATTATTCCCAATAGTAGAGGATATTTCTCTTATAGAGAAAATAAAACAACTGCAAAACTTTTATCCAATTGAAAAATTAAGCTTTAATGATTTACTGATTGCTATTATAAACAGAGATATAAATTTCATTAATGTGTGGACTAAAGCTTGTGCAATAAATGCTTTTAGCCAAAATGAGACAAAAGAAATACCACTTGATCTAATTGCTCACATTTTTAATCCAAACGAAATCTTGCGTGAAACAGCAGGTGTTGTAATAAATTCTATTGATTCAGATAATTATAATTCAGTAAGTAACAGATTGAATTTGTCATACAAAGAGGAGATTGATAATTCAATTGAATTATTATCAACAACACATAATCATTTATTTGTTGAAAAGACTGCGTTTCTAAAATCAATAGAATATTTTAAAAATGTAGACGGAAGATATTTATATGAATTAGCACAAAATTTACATACTTTAAAATTTGACACATATGATCCAGAAGATATAATTATCTCTGATATTAAAGATAAGATTCTTATTTTGAAAGGAGAGCCTGCTGAATTATTCCTAGATGATATAAAAATTGAATTAGTAGAAGGTGAACTGTATGATATGAATGAAATTTTAAAAAACCCTAATAAGAAGATATCATTAAAGCAAAGCAATAGTAGCTGGATATATTATATTGAGAAAAGGGATTTGATTTACAACATGTTTGATTTTTGCAAATTAGAGGGTTCAGTTATTAAATGGCTTGCAAAAAAAATGAATACAGAAAAATTACATAAATAGGAATCATAAGTAAAAAACATTGCGCTATATGTTTATTAAATTATTTAGAAAAATTAAAGCTTATTATATGCGAAAAACTACAATTTTTAAGCAGTTAATATTAAATGTAGTAATTCCTGCGGTTTTAGCATTACTAATTCTGGGAGGATTTAATTACACACAAACAAAATCCATTTTAATAGAATCTAGCGATACAAAAAATAAAATAATCTCCGAAGAAGTTATTGATATAATGGAGATTCAAGATGTAGCACTTGAGATAATAGAGCAATATTTAAATCCAATTATGGAATCGTATAGCAATAAGTTGGTTCATGATTATTTTATGGATACTAAAAATATTGAATATGCAGATCTGGATAAAATTCGAAAAGAATTGGGAATGGATCCTGAAATGGAGGATATTTATATAATAAACGAAGAAGGTATTGTTGTAAATTCTACATTTGAAGCTGACCTTGGACTTAATTTATTTTTATTCGGAGAAGAACATAAACATATGCTACTTGGTATATTTGAAAAAAAAGGATTTGTTTATGAGAAGTTTACCGTTGAAGACAACACTAGAAGATTAAAAAAATATACTTATATCCCAACTTTAGATGGTAAATATTTAGTTGAGTTAGGAATCTATTCAAGACCTGCCGATGAATTAATTAATTCAATTAATAAAACGGTTAACGAATTATCCGATGTTGATGTTGCAATTTTTATTAATAAGGACAATCCACGTTCTTTAGCTAAGGATATTGAGTTAGCACCTGATGAAATTGAATTTATGAAGGAGCGGTTTGTAAATCAAGATTCTGTAAAAATTTCGAAAAAAATAAATAGAAAAAAATTATTCTATAATTACTCGTATATACATAGAGCAAATACCGATATGTATAAAGGAGCTGTGATCAGAATTATCAGCGATAGATCAAGAGAAGAAATTGTATTAAGAAATGAACTTATAAAATTTATTTCAATTTTTGGTTTAGCAATATTTATAGTAATTGTTCTTTTATACCGAAAAACAAAAGTAATAACATCTCCAATTAAAAGACTTGTTGATAAAGTTAATCGTGTTACAAACGGACACTTAGATGAGCGTGCTGATGTTGTAGGAAATAATGAAATTACAACTCTTTCTCAAAAGTTCAATTCAATGATTGAAGAGCTGGAGAGTTATTACAATGAATTGGAACAAAAAGTTAAAGATCGTACAGCAGAAGTAGTTCAGCAAAAAGAAGTAATTGAAATTAAAAATAAACACATTATGGATAGTATTCGTTATGCAAAACGAATACAAAATGCAATTTTACCTCCAGATAAATATGTAAAAGAATTATTACCAAAATCATTTATTCTATATAAACCAAAGGATATTGTTAGTGGTGATTTTTATTGGATGACAAAGAAAAATAATCTGACAATTTATGCAGCAGTTGATTGCACAGGTCATGGAGTTCCAGGAGCATTTATGTCTATTGTAGGTAATAATCAGCTAAACTATGCAATTGATGTTAAAAAAACACGTGAAGCTTCGAAGATTCTTGATTGTTTAAACCAAGGAGTAGTTAATACATTAAGAGAAAAAGGAAATGAGAAAATAGGATTAAGTGGGGTTAAAGACGGAATGGATTTGGCTCTTGTTGTAATTGATTATAAAAACATGAAAGCTCAGTTTGCTGGTGCCAATAACCCATTATGTTTGGTACGTGATAATGAGATTATACAGATTAAAGGAAACAAAATGGCAATTGGTGGAAATTTTGATGATGAGCTCCCGAAATTTACAAATCATGAAATTGATCTAAAGAAAGGAGATATTTTATATACATTCTCTGATGGTTATCCTGATCAGTTTGGCGGACATGATGGGCGTAAGTTTATGGTTAAGAAGTTTAGAGAGTTATTACTTGAAATACATGCAAACCCGATTGAAGAACAAGAGAAAATACTCGAAGATCGTTTAGAACAATGGAGAGGGAAAGAAGAACAGGTTGATGATATTATTATAATAGGTGTAAAAATCGAATAAAATTATGTCTGAAAAAGCCGAAAATATTATTGTCTATATTCCTAATAAAAAAGGATCGTTATCTGAGAAGGATATATATTGGATTGATAAATTCCAAACAATTATTAGTATTGGTTTAAAGCAAATAGTAAAAACAAATTTTAACCTGAATCTTGAATTCGAAGATTTTTCAAAAAAGAAAAATACAGATGAATTACTAATTATCCAGATGTTTCTGCATAACGACTTTAATGCTGAATCAGTTTTAAATGAAAACAGTGATCTTAAAGCCACTGGATTAATTAATATTTATTGTGATCCAGAAGTGGAGCAAAGTACGAGTGCCGGTTTTACAGTTAAATTGTATGATGAGATAACAGAAAAAAAAGTTGATCTTTCTGAGGGAATAAATGAACTTAAGAATGAAGTGTGGCTTAAATTCCTTGATATATCTTATAAAATAAAGGAAGCATTATATCATATAAATAAGAATTCAGAAGAAAATAAACAGAATATTTATGTTGCGCAAACAAGTAAAGATCAGAATCGTAATCGAAAAATTTTAATACGTGAGCTTGAACATTTAGGATATAATGTTTTACCACAAGAGAGTTTCCCATCAGATTTAATTTCATATAGTGAGATGGTTCATGAAAACATTAAAAATTCTATTCTTTCAATACATATATTAGGAAATAATTATACTCCGATAAATAAGAATATTGAGATATCTGGTGTAGAACTTCAAAATGACATTTTTATTGAAGTAGCAGAGGAACTTATAATTCAAAAGAAAAATGTCCACCGATTAGTGTGGATACCTCCAAACTTAAAACTAAAATCTGAAAAGCAAAAACTATATATCGAGAGTTTTAAAAGAAATATAGAATTATTACGAAATACTGAAATTATTCAAGCTCCGGTAGAGGTTTTTAAAAATATTATTGAAAATAAAATCATTGGTTTGAATTCCGTAAAGGAAGAAGTATCAGTATCTGAAAATAATAAGGCTAATTCAGTTTATATAATTAGCAATAATCAGGATGATAAAAACTTAAAAGAAATTGGACAAGAATTCTCCAAACATAAGATTTCGGTTTTAGAAATAGCAAAAAGTCAAGAGAAAATTGATTTATTACGAGAACATTATCATAATCTAATAAATTGTGATGGATTATTAATTGTTTATCCAGATGATAATAAACAATGGCTAAACAGTAAACTTAGCGATATATTAAAGGCTCCAGGTTTGGACGAAAAAAACCATTTTTGTTTAAAGCAATATTGCATGATTCAGGAAATAAACCTGAGTTGAATATTAAAATAAATGATTTGGAATTATTATTTTCAAATGGAAAGAGCCCAAATGATTTATTAAAACCAATCATTGAAAAATTCAAATAAGATGGCATCTACAAGCAATACAAATAATAGCAATGACATTTTTAATCCCTTTCCCGGATTGCGTCCGTTTAAGGTTGAAGAAAGTCATTTGTTTTTTGGCAGAGAAGGTCAAAGTGAAGATATTCTTAAAAAACTTTCAGATAATCAATTTGTAGCTGTGATTGGTGCTTCTGGAAGTGGTAAATCTTCCTTAATTTATTGTGGACTTGTTCCTACCTTATATGGTGGATTTATTGGAGCATCAAAATCGAAATGGAATATTATTGCTTCTCGTCCCGGAAATTCACCAATAGACAATTTGGCGACTGCAATTCTGGAAAAAACACAAAAATCTGAAGAACAAGAAGATATCCAAATAAAACAAAAAATTGATTCTTCTATACTAAGAAGCAGTTCTAATGGATTGGTTGAATTATTAGATCAATCATTTAATTTTGAAGAGGAAAATGTTTTAGTTATTATAGACCAATTTGAAGAACTGTTTAGGTACAAATCAAGCAAAGATGATCAGTCAACTTACAATGAATCTGAAGCATTTGTTAAATTATTAGTAACTGCTAACAAAACTTCCGATGTGCCTGTATATGTTGTTCTAACAATGAGATCTGATTTTATTGGTGAATGTTCACAGTTTCATGAACTTACTGAGTTGATTAATGATTCAAATTATCTGGTTCCTCAAATGACCAGAGATGATTTTAAAATGGCTATTGAGGGTCCTGTTGCTGTTGGTGGTGCAAATATTGAAACACAACTCGTTCAACAATTATTAAATGAAGTAGGTGATAATCCAGATCAATTACCAATTCTGCAGCATGCTTTAATGAGAACCTGGGATTACTGGATGGAGCATTCAGACAGAGAAAAATCAATTAATATTAGCGATTATGAAGCTATTGGGCGTATGGAAATGGCATTATCTGAACATGCAAACGAAGCATATGATGAGCTAAAAGAGGACGAAAAATGGATTTGCGAAAGCATGTTCAAAACTATTACAGAAAAAGGTAACGATAATAGAGGAATTAGGCATCCAACTAGTATTAAAGACATAGCATCCATATCAAAATCAGAAGTAGAGGATGTAATTAAAGTTATAAATCCATTTCGTGCTGCTGGCAGGTCGTTTATTTCTCCCGCAGCAGATATTGAAATTAACGAGGATAGTATAATAGACTTATCTCATGAAAGTTTAATGAGAATATGGAACAAGCTTAAAGTTTGGGTTGAAGAGGAATGGGACGCAGTACAAATGTATATGCGATTATCAGATGCTTCAGAGCTATATCAACTTGGTAAAACAGGTCTGTGGCGACCACCTGATTTACAACTTGCATTGAATTGGAATGAAAAACAAAAACCTACATTATCGTGGGCAAAAAGATATAATCCTGCATTCGAAAGAACAGTCGTTTATTTAGAAACAAGTGATAAAGAATATAAAGCAGAAGAAGACAATAAAATTAAACTTCAAAAAAGACAATTAAGGCGATCCAAGATATTCGCAATTGTGCTTGGTTCAGCCGCAATTATTGCGATGGGATTAACAATTTATTCTCAGACCTTGAAGGCAAAGGCTGTTCAAAAAGAGCGAGAAGCAAATGAACAAAAGGTTATAGCAGATAAGCAGAGGGAAATTGCTGTAGAACAAACGGGTATTGCTCAAGAACAGGAGCAAGAGGCTTTATTAAGAAAAGAAGAGGCAGATCAACAGAGGCAAATTGCTGTTGCAAAAGAACAGGAAGCAGTAGAACAAAAAGGAATTGCAGAAGAACAAACAACATTAGCTGTAAGAAGAGAAAAAGAAGCAAATGAACAACGATCATTGGCAGAAATAAATGCGGAGGAAGCCAGAAAGCAAACAATAGAAGCTGAGCAGCAAAGACAATTAGCATTCCGTCGAAGAATGCTGTCGATCTCTCAAAGTATGGCAGTTAAATCGCAACAAATATCAGATAATATTCAGCTTAAAGCTCTTGTTGCTTACCAAGCTTTTTTGTTTAATGAAAAATACGATGGTTCAAAGCATAACCCCGATGTTTACCTCGGATTATATTATGCATTGAAAGGGCTTAAGGGTCAGTTTTATAATGCTCTTAATGGTCACGAAGGATCTGTTAAAGACATTGCCTTTATACCTAGGACAAATGTAATGTATAGTACAGGAGGAGATGGTAAGATATTAAAGTGGGACATTAATGACCCTTATATACCTGCAGATACTATTGTGAAAGATGAATTTGGACATAGGGCTATGGAAATAACACCTGATAGTAAATGGCTTGTATATGGAACTGACGAAGGAAAAATTAACTTATTGAATCTTTCAAATAGTGTTGAAACAGATATGGAATTATCTGGTCATGCAACAAATTCAGAATCTGCACCTATAATAAACGGTATAGCAATTGCCCCAAATAATAAATATTTTATTTCATCAGCTAACGATAAAAAAATATTTAAATGGGACCTTAGAACTTTTGAAAATAAAGTTCTATTGGAAAGCGAATCAAAAATAAATACAATTGGCATATCACCTGATTCAAAATATGTAATTATTGGATTACAGGATGGAAATGTGCAAATTATTGATTCAGAAAGCATGTTGTTAATAAAGCTAATTGAAAATACTGAAAATAGTGCAATTACTGCAGCTTCCTGGAATCGAAACGGGACCTGGATTGTAATAGGAGATTCAAAAGGAAATGTAATTGTCAGAGATGCAATAACTTATAAAGTATTAGATAATCTGGAAGGACATAAATCTAAAATATATGATGTAGAATTTAGCCCTTCAGATAGTTTAATGGCTACATCAAGTCTGGATGGTACAGTGCGAATGTGGGATTGTACAGATTTAAATAATCAACCTATAGAATTAAGAGATCACGAATCTTGGGTGCTTTCTATTGCTTTTAGTCCTGATGGTAAAAGGCTTGTTACATCAAGTAATCAAAAAGACAGATTGTTGATTTGGTCAACAAAAGCCACAATTATTGCAAGCGACCTTAAAGGTCGTATTAGTAGAAATATGACTGATGAAGAATGGGATACTTATGTAGCAAAAGATATTAATTACGAAAAAACATTTTCTGAAATAGATAATTAAAAATAAGATGAACTCAAAAACAATAATTAGTATTATAGGGTTACTGCTTTTATTAGCATTTTCAGGATATTCACAGCAAAGTGATTGTGCATTTAAACTCGAAGAAGCTGAAAGTTTATATGAATCCGGAGTTTTAGATTCAATTCCTACTTTGTTAAGAGAGTGTACAAAGGAAGGATTTGATGACGAGGAAATGGCTCGGGCATATAAATTACTTATTTTGACATATCTTTTTGAAGATTATCAAGAAATGGCTGAGTTTACTATGCTTAAGTTTTTAAAGAAATTTCCAGAATATGAATTAAAAGCAAATGACCAGGTAGAGTTTACGTATCTCTATAATTCATATCAAACAGTTCCGGTTTTTTCAATTGGAGTTGTTGGTGGTATGAATTATTCATTTATTAGAATTATTGATCCATATTATTCCGGAAGCGGTGATGAATATACAGGAGATTATTCAGTTTCAGGAATGGGATATCAAGTTGGTTTGCAATTTGAAAAATATATAAATGAAAAAATAAATATTGATTTAGGAGTATCTTTTGTAAGTAGAAAATTCAATTACCAGATTACGCAACAAGACTTTACAACTATTGATTATAATGAAAGTCAGTCATTAATCTCAGTTCCTTTAACAGGTACATATGATTTTAAAATTAAATTTTTAAACCCATATATTAGGGTTGGTTTTGGCCTCGATTATTTAATAGGCGCTACTTCAGGTGTAAAAAGGACTTTTAGTGATGGAAACCAGGATGACTTAACTGGCCCGGATATAGATGTTTTGGATAACAGAAATGCTTTAAATTATTCAGTAATAATTGGAGGAGGAGTAAAGCTTAAAATAAAAAAGGGGTATGTATTACTTGATTTAAAATATAACTATGGTCTAAATAATATTGTCAGTGGTGATAATAGATATGATGATAGCGAAAAAGTTTTTTATTATAATTATACCGACGACAACTTTTCACTGAGCAATTTTTATTTATCAGTTGGATACGTATTTTCATTCTATAAAACAAAAGATAGTATGAAAAAGTAGAATAATGATAATCTTTAAAACTATGAATAAATTAAAATATATATTGTTTGTTACGCTGGCTATTGTAATTATTAGTTGCGACAATACTGATTTATCATCAGATCAGGATGAATCATTCGTAAAGTTTTTCGGTTCCTGGAATACAGACATTGGTAAAGATGTTAAACCATTTGATGATGGTTACCTTTTATTAGCTACAGTTACATCAGTAAATGAGAAAAATACTGATATTGTTATTATAAAGACCGATAAATTTGGTAATCGCTTAAGTGTTGATACAATAAAACATAGCGGTGGAAATAATACTGCAGGTAAATTATTAATGACCGATGATGGAGGTTTTCTACTATCAGGTTCCTATACCGATACAACCACCAATAATGAAGATATCATATTGGTTAAGTATGATGCTGGAATGAGTCAGGAATGGGAAAGCATTATTGGAACCGAAGATAATAATGAACAAGGTGTATCTGTTTGTAAAGCTACAACTGGATATGTTGTTGCTGGAAACACTGATGCTGAAGATCCTGTAAACGGAAATTCAAAAGGAGAATTAGATATATTATTAGTAAAGGTAAATGACTCTGGTGAAGAAGAATGGATGAAAAATCACGGACGTAATGGAGATGATTTTGCTAGTGAAATAATCTGGATTAATGAAGGTTATGTTGTTGTAGGAACTACTGAAACATTTTACGAGCCAGATCAATCTGCATTTAATATTATTCTTATAAAAACGAATAATTCTGGTAATGAGAATGATAAAATGACTTACGGAGGTTCATTTAATGATTTTGGTCATTCTGTAATTAGATGTCCTGAAGGATATTTAATTGTAGGTTCTGTTGAAAATATTTCAGGAGGTAACTCAGATGCATATGTTTTAAAAGTTGATGAAAACAATATAAATACAATAGTTTGGAATAAGTCATTTGGAACAACTCTTAATGATAAAGCTTATGATGTGATTAAAACACAATCTGGTTATATTGTTGTGGGAGAAAAAGAATTAACAACAGGAAAAGCTGGATATTTTATAAATATTGATTTTGAAGGGAATTTAATGTACGAAAATGTGTGGGGAGGTTATGGTCAATCGATGCAATCTATTGAACTTGCCTCTGACGGCGGATATATAATGACAGGTTCTTCTGGAGTAGAAGAAAATGAGATGATATGTATAATAAAAGTAAACTCTGATGGTGAGTTGTAAAACGTTTTTGCACTCTTATGTTAGAAATGTTTTGTAGAGAAAATGAAAAAGGAATTATTATGAAAAAATTGCTCAAATTATTAGGATTGCTTTTTATAGCAAGCATAATATCTAATAATGCATTAGCTCAGATAACAGTTTTGGAAGCCTATGCAGTAGATCTTGATCAAGATGGCATTTATGATGCAATAGAACTCAAGTTTTCAGAACCTGTCGATGATACAACATTCACATCTACAACTGATGAAATAAATGATTGGCTTGTATCACCCGATAATAATTTTAATCCTACATCATATGTTGATACAATAAGCGAATTCAGTACGTCGGTTAATACAATAGCTGTTGACAATGATGCTAATGATGAATATGTTACTCTAAAATTTATACCGCGAAGCATTGGTGATGCTCAGGGAATTTTATATTATGGTTACGAAAAAACAGGAGTAATTGATGGGGCTTTAACTACAAATACAATATCTGCAATTGGAATTAATCCCGGAAGTGAAGCTGTTGATAAGGCAGGGCCATATATTGTTTCTGTAAGCTGTGACCCAGTTACTGGAGAAACTGTAGGTATTGGAACTACAATAACTTTTAATATTGTGGCTTCTGAAATTGGATTTACGCTCACTGCAGATACAATTGCAATAAATAATAGAAACATAGATGTGTCTGAACTTAATGGTTCGGGCCCATTTACAATTGATTATTTAGTTCTGGAAGGGCATAACGATGTACCTGATGGTTCTGCAATTCCAATTTACTTAGTATTATTAGACGATGCTAATAATCCTTCTCCTGTGTTTACAACTTTTGATTATCATGCTGATAGCTGTCCTGCTATCGATGCTAATAGCCCAAAAGTAAGCTCGGTAAATTTCAACCCTGGTGATGGTAATGTATTGGGAATTGATTCAACCTTAGTATTAACAATTATTGCCGATGGTTTTGAAACAGGTCTTGATGAATCAACCATATTAATAAATAATGAAGATATAACTGGTATAGGTAATTTTTTAGAAACAGGACCTGCAGGTTATTATAATATAGAATATACAGTTAGTTCACCTGATGGTAATATTATTGATGCGACTCAAGAATTGCCAATTTCTATAATTCTAAGTGATGGAGTAAACGATACTGATCCTGCATATACCACATCATTTATTAATAATAGTCCTGGAGTTGATTCTGATGCTCCTTCAATTTCCGGAATAAGCTTGTCGGAAACTAATGGAATTTTAGGTATTGGCGATACTCTTGTATTTACTATTAATGCAGGAGAATCCGGACTTATTGCTGATGTAATTAGTATCAACAATGAGGATTTAAAAAGCAAGTTAGTTGATTTAGGAACTGGATTTTATGATGTTGAATATATTATTCAAGCAACCGATGATAATATTGCAGAAGATGCACCAATTCCTGTAAGTTTTATATTAAAAGATATTGCAGGAAATCCCACAGTTAATTATACAACTTTAGCTTTTGATGATTGTCCAGGAATAGATACCAATATACCTAGTATAATATCAGTTAGTTTGTCAAATCATCCTAAAAGCATTACTGATACTGACACATTGATTATTCAAGTTGATACAGATACGGAAACTGCTGATTACTCTCTGATTTCAGGAAGTGTTGGTGGCTTTAATATTACTCTTCCGGTAGAAAGAATTGATGATGATCAGCTACGCGCAATTTTTACAATAACAGATAACAATATAAATATACTCGCTGATGAAAATGTTGAAGTTGCATCACTTCAGATTCAGGATAAAGCTGGTAATAAAAGTAATATTTATAGCCCTACAATATCACAGGATAATGATGCTCTGTACGGTAAAATGCCACAAGCACAAATATTTGGAAGCGAATCAATTTGTAAAAATGATACAACTGATGCGCCTGTTTTGTTAACAGGTATTCCTCCATTTAAAATAACATATTATAATGGTGATATATATACTGACACAACTGATATCCTCGAAACCTATTATAATGTAGAGGCCATAGCAGATTCGTCGATAGGTGATAATCCACTTTTATACACAATTACTAAAGTTGAAGATGCAACAGGGAATTTTCAGCCTGGAGAAGGAACATTTGAACTAGGTATATACGGTTTACCTAATGTTCATTTTTTAAATCCACAACAGGATAATACTTTTGATATTTCAATTGATACTGTTTTTTTATCAGCAAATCCTGCTGGTGGAACCTTTTACGGTGACGGAGTTATTTCAACACATGATATATTCAATCCTTCAGCTTCTGGTCCTGCTGGTGATAAAACACTAGTTTATGATTATACTAATGAAAATGGTTGTAGAGATACAGTAGCAATTACTGTTGAAGTAATTGAAGGTGGAACAATTATTTTTACAGAAGGAACCGAGATTTATTGTAGTTATTCAGCTGTGTTCGGTGTAGAAGGAATTAATAATGATGGGAAAATAGGGACTTTTACTCTCGAGGATGATCCTTTCCCCTCAGCAATAAGTTCAGACGGAGATAACAAAGCATTAATTGATCCTGGTTTATTAGAAGCAAGAAGCTATAACATTACATACTCTTATGGAGATGCACCTGTTATAGAAGTTGTTCGTTCGTTTTCTATTGAAGAGGTTACTGGTTATATCAATCCAATAAGTGATTATTGTGAAGATTACAGCAGTATTAGTATAGAAGCAAAAGACTTAAGTCCTTTACTTGGTACAAGTTATTTTGACACTTCAGGTGTAAATATTACACAATCAGGTCACACATTAAATTTTGCTGCTGGTGAACTAAGTCCGGGTTCATATACTATTGATTATTATTATGAATCTCAGAATAATTGTTTCAGCGATATTACTCAGGAAACATTTTATATTAATGAATTGGCAGCAGTTGAAGTCACAATGGAGAAGCTTTACGATTTATACGGTGGAACAGATACTATTTATGGTTTACCAACAGTTATTCCTGGCACAACTGGTATTTTTACACCAAGTTTCATGATTGACCAGGAAGATGGATCTGCTATATTTGATCCCTTAATTGCAGGAGAAGGAATAGATACAGCATATTATACATATACGGATTTAAATGGTTGTGCAAACTTTGATACTGCTGTATTTGAAGTGAACCAGGCAGATGGAGAAATACTTGGTCTTGATGAATTTGATTCTCATTACCAGTATTGTTTTTATAATAGTACAACCGATACTGTGTGGGCAAAAGCTTACAATGGTGATGGCACAAAGGGAACTTTTTATATAGATGATGTAAAAGTAATAGCTGAACTTGGTACTGATAGTATTATTATTAATCCTTCAACATTATCAGAAGGTAATCATGAATTAAGATTCTCTTATAGAAATAAAAGT
>DAOWGM010000137.1 GCA_030637515.1 Bacteroidales bacterium | reverse complement strand
GTTAAATACTGGTAATGAAGGATTCTTTTGGATGAAAGAAATCTTAAAAATTGATCCTGATATTTCAATAATATTTTTAACTGCATATGCCGAACTGGAAAAGGCTGTTTTAGCAATACAAGAAGGAGCAATTGATTATATAGAAAAACCGTGGGATGATGATAAACTAACCACATCTGTTATAAGAGCAGCTGAAATAACAAGATCAAAACGTGAAATAAAATCTCTTAAAATAATAAACAAAAACTTACGTTCAAAAATTGAGATAGATCAAAAAGTTTATCATAGTAAATCTCCTGAAATGCTAAAGATTTTTTCTATGGTTGAAAAAGTTGCAAAGACAGATGCCAACATTTTAATTTTAGGTGAAAACGGAATCGGGAAGGAAGTTCTTGCCAGGCAAATTCACAAAATGTCAAATAGAAATGACAGTTTATTTGTTTCAATAGACTTGGGTACAATTTCGGAATCATTATTCGAAAGTGAATTGTTTGGACACGAAAAAGGAGCTTTTACCGATGCCAAAGAATCTAAACAAGGAAAGCTGGAACCTGCATCGGGTGGAACTCTTTTTCTCGACGAAATAGGAAACTTAAATCTGGAAACTCAAAAAAAGCTTCTAACTACAATTCAGAATAAAAAAATTACTCCGGTTGGTTCATCTAAACAAATAGATATTGATGTTCGATTGATTACAGCCACAAATACAAACTTGTACGATGCAGTCGAAAACAAAGAGTTCCGAGAAGATCTACTATATAGAATAAATACGGTAACAATTGAAATTCCTCCACTAAGAACTCGACCAGAAGATATCAAAGGACTTTCAGAATATTTCTTAAAAATTTATTCAGAAAAATATCAAAAAATTATTTCTAAAATCTCGGAAAAGGGAATAGAGTATTTACAAAAATACAGTTGGCCAGGAAATATTAGAGAACTGGAACATGCAATTGAAAAAGCAGTAATTCTAAGCGATTCAAAAAATTTAAACGATGCCGATTTCTCCTTCAGAAAAAGTAGTTCAGCAAAGGTTTTTCAAACTCTTGATCTTGAAAATAATGAAAAGATATTAATAAAAAATGCTCTCGAAAAATACAAGAACAATTACACTGAAACTGCGAATGAATTAGGCATAACCCGACGTACATTATACAACAAAATCAAGAAATATGGATTTTAATCGGTTCAATATAACTGTTATTTTGCTTTGCATTTTAATTGCAATTGCAGGAATAGCACTGGTTGAAGTATGGACAAATACCGATTTCAAGATTGCTAAGCTGACAGTAAGTATTTTGTGGATTGGATTAATACTAATTCTTATTCGCTATGTAAATAAGACAAACAGGAGCTTAAAACAATTTCTAGAAAGCATAAAATATGCGGATTATGTTAATTCTGATGCTGAAACGGGAAAATCATTTAAAGAACTCAACTTTAGTTTTAACGAAATAATTCGTTACGTGCGTTTAGCCGAGTTGGAAAAAGAAAGCACGCATCATTACTTAAGACATTTGCTTGATGAAATGCCAACCGGTATTATTACTTTCGACAAACATGATAAAGTTGAAATTATAAATCGTGCAGGATTAAAAATATTGGAGATGGATGTTTTATCAAATCTCATACAATTAAATAATGTCCACCCAGATTTAGAATCAGAAATAAAAGAATTACTAAATACAAAAAAGAAAGTTATTAGCATACAAACTACGAGCGGCTTAAAAAGCATTCTGTTCAGACATAAAGAAATTTTAATAAGCCAACGTAAAATTCAAGTAATTTCATTTGAAAATATACGAGCAGAACTCGATTTGGAAGAAGAAAGAGCATGGCAAAAAATATTCAGAGTTCTCACTCATGAAATTATGAATTCTATAGCACCCATAAGGTCATTGACCACTTCCGTTCTTAAACTTTTTATTGACCATGATAAAACAAAAAGTATTAATCAGTTAAATGATGAAGACATAAATATTGCTGTTACCGGTTTAAAAAGCATTGATAACAGAAATAAAGGCTTAAGCAGTTTTGTTGTTGATTTTAAAAAATTGATGCGAATTCCTGAACCAAAGAAAGAACAAATTGAAATTAATCATTTTATAGATGGTGTTTTTCCAATACTCCAAGAATTGTGTGCAGAAAAGAAAATTACACTCACATACAAGCGCTTAGAAAAATCTGTTTTTTTCAAAATTGATATAGAACAGATAACACAAGTACTTATTAACTTGGTTAAAAATGCTGTAGAGGCTATTACAAATGAGTCTGGCGCGATAAAAATAGCAACAAACAACGATTCTGATCAGGTTTATATTACAGTTTCTGACAACGGTTGTGGAATTCCCAAAGAAATATTATCTGAGATTTTTATTCCTTTTTTTACAACTAAAAAAGAAGGCTCAGGTATAGGTTTAAGTATTTCTCGACAAATTATTAGAAACCATGAAGGTGAATTAAGAATTACTTCTAAACAAAAAAATGGAACAAGAAGTGAAATATTTTTCCCAATGGTTAATTCGTTAACTTAGCTTAAAATGTAACTAATCGATATTTGTTAAATATAATCTTACCGGATTAACAAAACCAATCAATTTGACAGACATAAAAAACAATCATCTCACCGGGCAATGCCCTTTATGCGAACATATGGGTATAACTTTTTATAAAAGTAAAAAACAACACTTTTATGCTTGTAACAATTGTTTAGGTATTTATATTAGACATGATTTAAGACCAACAAAATCAGCAGAAAAAGCAAGATACGAAGAACACAATAATGATATTGAAAATAAAGGCTATCAGAATTTTGTTCAGCCAATTGTAAACGAGGTAATTAATAATCAAGAAGCTCAACAATCCGGACTTGACTATGGGGCAGGAACAGGACCTGTTATCTCAAATATCTTGCACCAAAAAGGATATAATATTGAATTATTCGATCCTTTTTTTCATCCACACTCTAAGGCATTAAGTAAAAAACATGATTATATAATTTGTTGTGAAGTCGTTGAGCATTTTTATAAGCCATATGCTGAATTTGAAAAATTAAAAAAACTACTAAAACCAGGTGGTAAAGTTTATATCATGACGGACATTTACAACAATTCAATTGATTTTAAAAACTGGTATTATAAAAACGACATAACCCATGTTTTTATATACCGTAAAGAGACTTTGAAATGGATTAAGGAAAATATAAATTTCACAAATCTTAAAATTGAAAATCGGCTGATTGTTTTTAGCACTTAAAGTAATGTGTATTCAAAAACTCTAATACCAATTAAATTTCAAAATGACCTATAAATAATTTGAATTATTTTTTACTTAGGTAATTCAAAAAATACAAGCATAGCCGTAGCTACGGTTTTATTTTTTGAAGAAATATAAGTGAAAAAGAAACGAATTATATGGATTATTTTGGTGTTTAATTGGTATAACTTCCAGTTTCATTAAAAAAATTCTTGACGCGGTTTATGAAAGTAACTTGCTAAAATTATAAGATTTTAAAAACGTTTTGATTTCAGTTTAACTCATTTTTTCTCATAAAACGAAATTCGCTTGTTGAATTATCTAAATCTTCATAAATTCGCAAAGATTTTTCATTTAAAAATAAACATTATGTTTTCAGGTATAGTTGAAGAAGCTGCTAAGGTTGTAAAACTCGAAAAAGACAAAGGGAACTTGCATATTACAATGCATTGCTCTTTTGCAGATGAATTACAAATTGATCAAAGCATTGCTCATAATGGAGTTTGCTTAACGGTTGTTAAAATTGATAAAGAAAATAAAACATTTACAGTTACTGCAATTCAGGAAACACTGGATAAATCAAATCTTGGATTACTAGAAGTTGGTGCTAAAGTGAATCTTGAGCGTAGCATGAAGATTGATAGCTTGTTAGACGGGCATATGGTTCAAGGTCATGTTGATCAGACTGCTACTTGCACAAATATTCGTGAAGCTGACGGGAGCTGGTATTATACATTCGAATACGATCCTTCGCTGGAAGATTATATTACCGTAGAAAAAGGTTCTGTTTCAGTTAATGGTGTTAGTTTAACCGTAGTTAATTCAAAAGATAAATCTTTCGAAGTGGCTATTATTCCGTTCACTTATGATTTAACCAATTTTCATGAATTTAAAGCTGGTACAGTTGTAAATATAGAATTCGATATTATTGGAAAGTATGTTGCACGAATTGTGAGACAGCAATTGAATAAATAAAACACAAACATGATATACGGAAAAGCCTCATATATTATGGGGCTTTTCTCTTATAAACCAGTTTCTACTATGTGTGATTTAAATGTGAAGCTGCTATATCGAAAAATAATAATTGTGTGATAAAATTTTGATTGCATTTTATTGCACATAAGCCTATCTTTGTAGGCTTTAAAATATTGTAGTCCATAAAAATATAGATATTCAATGAGTAAAAAATTTACAACATATCAACAGTTAGATTTATCGCAAGTAAATAAAGACATACTTGCACGCTGGGATAAAAACGATACATTTCATAAAAGTATAACAACACGTGAAGGCAAACCTACATTTGTATTTTATGAAGGTCCACCTTCCGCAAACGGAATGCCAGGAATTCATCACGTTATGGCTCGTGCTATAAAAGATATTTTTTGTCGTTATAAAACGATGAAAGGCTTTTTGGTTAAACGTAAAGCAGGTTGGGATACACACGGACTACCAGTAGAATTAGCAGTAGAAAAAGCATTAGGAATTACTAAAGAAGATATTGGAAAGAAAATTACCGTTGATGAATATAATGAAACCTGTAAAAAGGAAGTAATGAAATATACCGATGTGTGGGAAGATTTAACACACAAAATGGGATATTGGGTTAACATGGACGATCCTTACATTACTTATGATAACAGATACATTGAAACATTATGGTGGTTATTAAAGCAACTTTTCGAAAAAGATTTACTTTATAAAGGTTACTCTATTCAACCATATTCACCTGCTGCCGGAACAGGTTTAAGTACTCACGAATTAAATCAACCGGGTTGTTACAAAGATATAAAAGACACAACTTGTGTTGCTCAGTTTAAGGTAATTAAAGATGATAAATCTGAATTTCTATTTAACAATATAGATACCAATGTTTTCTTTTTGGCCTGGACAACTACTCCTTGGACATTACCATCGAATACGGCATTAGCTGTTGGTGCAAAAATTAATTATGTTCGTGTAAGAACATTTAATCAATATACCGGCGAACCAATAACTGTTGTTTTAGCAAAAGATTTATTTAATGCTCATTTCGATAAAAAAGCAGAAGAATTAAGTCTGGAAGATTATAATGTTGGCGACAAAAAAGTTCCGTTTAAGGTTCTTAATACTTTCACAGGAAAAGATATTGAAGGAGTTAATTATGAACAATTAATTGATTGGGTTAAACCGGAAGGTGATGCTTTTAGAGTTATTACCGGTGATTTTGTAACTATAGAAGATGGAACAGGAATCGTTCATATTGCTCCAACTTTTGGTGCTGATGATGATCGTGTTGCAAAGCAAAATAATATATCTCCATTGGTTGTCTACGATAAAGAAGATACGATGCAACCATTAGTTAACAAACAAGGTAAAATGTTCCCAATCGAAGATTTAAATCCTGAATTTGTTGCTAAAAATGTAAACCAAGAAACATACAAGCCTTTTGCGAGCAGATTTGTTAAAAATGAATATGACGAATCACTTACTGAAAATGATGCAACACTTGATGTAGATATAGCCGTAATGCTTAAAAAAGGAAATAAAGCATTCAAGATTGAAAAACAAGTTCACAACTATCCACACTGTTGGAGAACTGACAAACCTATTTTATACTATCCTTTAGATTCGTGGTTTATTAAAACTACAGATATAAAAGATCGAATGATCGAACTAAATAAAACCATAAACTGGAAACCAGAATCGACAGGAACAGGTCGTTTTGGAAAATGGTTAGAGAACTTACAAGACTGGAACTTATCTCGTTCACGTTATTGGGGAACTCCACTTCCAATATGGGTTTCAGAAGATCGAACAGAAAAGAAATGTATTGGTTCCGTTGAAGAACTTTACGGTGAAATTGAAAAGTCGGTTAAAGCAGGATTTATGGATAAAAATCCATACGCTGAATTTGAAATTGGGAATAATTCCAAAGATAATTACGAAAAAATAGATTTGCACCGTCCGTATGTTGATGGTATTTATTTGGTTTCTGATAGCGGTAAGAAAATGACTCGTGAATTAGACCTTATTGATGTTTGGTTTGATTCTGGAGCAATGCCTTATGCACAATTACATTATCCTTTTGAAAATAAAGAAGGATTTGATCAGGTCTATCCTGCAGATTTTATTGCCGAAGGTGTTGATCAAACTCGTGGATGGTTCTTTACATTGCATGCAATAGCTACAATGTTATTCGATTCTGTAGCATTTAAAAATATCATCTCGAATGGATTAGTTCTTGATAAAACCGGAGCTAAGATGTCGAAGCGTTTAGGAAATGCAGTTGATCCATTTGAAACAATCGAAAAGAATGGTTCCGATCCATTACGTTGGTACATGATTACAAATGCACAACCTTGGGATAACCTGAAATTTGACGCAAACGGAATCGATGAAGTAAAACGTAAATTCTTTGGAACTCTTTACAATACTTATTCGTTCTTTGCACTTTATGCAAATGTTGATGGATTTAAATTCGCAGAAGAAGAAATTCCTGTTAACGAGCGTCCTGAAATTGATCGTTGGATAATTTCATTACTTAACTCACTTGTTAAAGAAGTTGAAAACGATTATGAAAACTATGAACCAACTCGTGCAGGTCGTGCAATTCAAGGATTTGTTTCTGAGAATTTAAGTAACTGGTACGTTCGATTAAACAGAAAACGTTACTGGGGTGGTGAATATTCGAAAGATAAAATTGCTGCTTACCAAACACTTTATACTTGCTTGGAAACTATTGCAAGATTAATGGCTCCTATAGCTCCATTTTTTGCCGATCAATTATTTACAGATTTAAATGCTATTTCTGAAAAAGATCTTACCGAATCAGTACATATTGCTGATTTTCCAAAATATGACGAAGGTTATATCGATGCTGATTTGGAAGAACAAATGGATATAGCACAACGTGTTTCATCTATGATTCTTGCCTTGCGTAGAAAAGTTAGTATTAAAGTACGTCAGCCTTTAAGCAAAATCATGATTCCAATATTGGATAAATCATTACAGGCAAAATTCGAAGCTGTTCGTAATTTAGTATTAGGAGAGGTTAATGTAAAAGATGTTGAATATATTACCGATACAACTGGAGTCTTGGTTAAAAAAATCAAACCTAACTTTAAAACATTAGGGCCAAAGCATGGTAAATTGATGAAACAAATTTCGCAGGCAGTTGCTAAATTAACTCAAGAAGATATAGTTGCTTTCGAACGCAATGAAAAGTATGAATTAAACGTTGATACAGAAAAGATCAATTTGGAATTGGAAGACGTTGAAATTACATCGGAAGATATACCAGGATGGTTAGTTGCAAACGATGGTAAATTAACGGTTGCTTTAGATATAAATGTTACTAAAGAATTAAGAGAAGAAGGAATTGCAAGAGAATTTATTAATCGTATTCAAAACATAAGAAAAGACAGTGATTTTGATGTGACTGATAAAATTGAAATACAGATTCAGAAACATGATTTAATTAATAAAGCAATTGAAAAATATGCTGATTATATTAGCACTCAGACCTTAGCAAAATCAATTAATTTAGTTGACAATTTTGAGGAAAATTCAGTACATTTGGTAGAAATTGACGAAGAAATAAAAACAAGTATTAAAGTTGATAAGATATAAATGCAATTTCTTTTTTAAATTAAAAAAATTGCTATCTTTAGAACAATATAAAAATATTGAATTATGGCGGAAAAGACCAGATACACAGACGAAGAGTTGATGGAATTCAAAGAAATAATCATCCAAAAGCTTGAAAAAGCAACGGAAGATTTCGATATTTTGAAAAAAACCATTACTCATAGCGAAAGCAACGATACCGAAGATACTTCGCCTACTTTTAAAGTTTTAGAAGAAGGAGCTGCAACACTTTCAAAAGAAGAGGCCGGGAGATTAGCTCAGCGTCAGCAGAAATTTATTCAGCATTTGCAGGGAGCACTTATTCGTATTGAGAATAAAACCTATGGAATTTGCCGTGAAACTGGCAAATTAATTTCTAAAGAGAGACTTCGTGCGGTACCGCATGCTACTCTTAGCATTGAAGCAAAACAAAATCAGAGGTAATAAGCTTTTTAACATATTTTATGAAATGATTGGGTCAAAACGATTCAATCATTTTTTTTTATTCGACTCTTTTTAATAGTTTTATGCCCGAATTAAAATGAAGACAATGAACCCCTCATGCACAAAAAAATAAAAAAGCAAATGAATAAAACATGAGGATTCCATGGTAATTGAAATACCGTAGCTTTAATTAGCAATTATATTAAATCAAGAAATAAGCATATAACATAATCACACACCCATGAAATCAATTACAACAAAATCTGTACTTATTATAATACTGATATTAATCCTTGATCAAACCTTAAAGATTTGGATTAAAACACATATGGTTTTAGGTCAGGAATACAAAGTCTTAGGTGATTGGTTTATTATTCATTTTACAGAAAATAACGGAATGGCTTTCGGGATGGAATTTTGGGGAAAAAATGGCAAGATATTCCTTACCTTATTCCGCATTATTGCCGTTGTTGGTATTGGATGGTACTTAAGAACTCTTATTAAACAAGAAGCTCCTAAAATGGTCATAATAAGCATTGCCTTAATTATGGCAGGTGCTATTGGAAATATTATCGACAGTGTATTTTATGGAATTATTTTTGACGAAAGTTTCTATCAGGTCGCTAATTTTATGCCCAAAGATGGAGGTTACGCTAGCCTATTACAAGGAAGAGTAGTAGATATGTTTTATTTCCCTATACTAAAAGGACATTATCCAGGATGGTTTCCGTTTAATGCCAATCAGCAATTTATATTTTTCAGACCTGTTTTTAATTTAGCCGATTCTGCAATTACAACAGGTGTAGCATATATTCTCGTATTTGAAAGATCTTTCTTTAAACACATGAATTAATAAATCCGGTTGCTGAATAAGAAAGATTTTCTATTTTCGTAAAAATATCGTTTCTTTAATCTAAATTAAAAATTCAGCAAATATGTATCATATCATTGTCCCTATTGACTTTTCTCCTGAATCTTTACATGGTTTAGAACTTGCCATTCTTTTTTCCAGAAATATTGAAAGTAAAATTCAGATGGTTTATGTGCAGAAAAAAAGCATGGATTATAATCCTGGATCAAAAGAACAAGAGCATCGTTTTGCCAAAGAAGAATTTGCTAAAATAAAAGAAAAATACAGCACAAAATTACCTCAAAATATAAAGCTGGATTTTATCATTAAAACGGGAAGAATTTATCGCGAAATTGTTAATCAATCTGAATCTTTTAAAGAATCCTTTATAGTAACATCAACACATGGCGCTTCAGGATTCGAGAAGTTTTTTATCGGCAGCAATGCTTTTAAAATAATATCGGCAACGAGCAATCCTGTTGTAACTATTAGAGGTAAAGAATTACCAGAAAAAATATCAAAAATTATTTTTCCATTAGATATTACTGCAGATTCAAGACAGAAACTCCCTTTTACAGCTGAGTTAGCACTGTTATTTAATGCCGAAGTGCATGTTATTACGCTTACTTCACTGCAAACTGAAGATATAACTAAAAAATTAAGCTCATACTCTAATCAAGTTTGTGATTATCTTGAGAAACGCAAAATTAAATACACTTCTGACTCATTAACAGGATCGGATCTGGTTGAATTAATCCTCAATTATTCAAACATGGTAAAAGCAGATTTGATTTCTATAATGACAGAACAAGTATCTGATGCAAATTATATTATGGGAACAGCTGCACAACAAATATTAAACAGATCAGAAATTCCTGTTTTAAGTATAAATCCAAAAGAACTTCATGTTTAGGATGCATTAATTTTTGTACTTAACAATAAAGCAATCAGGATATTTTTTTGAAATTATTTCTTTTAATTTTTTTAGGTAAGCTTCGTCTGTTGATCTTCCTAAAATAACTCTATAAACATTCGTGTTATTTATTTCTGCAATTTGAATATAAACTTCTGTTTTGTATTCTGCTTTCAGCTGCTCTGCTATTTTAAAGATGTTTTCATCATTTCTATAGCTACCAATCTGTATTCCGCTACCTTTTGGTTTTTCAATACTAACATCTATTTTATAATATTTCTCTGAAGGTTCTTTTGCAACTGAAATTAACTTTTTATCTGGCATATCATCGGTTGATGCAATAAGCTCAAGCTCGACTTTTGCAAGTCCTTTTTCAACAATTCCAAGATCGTTTGCTGCCGATTTTGACAGATCAATAATACGATTATCTATAAAAGGACCTCTATCATTAATACGAACAACAACATATTTTTTATTTTCAATATTTGTTACTTTTACAATACTTCCAAATGGCAATTTTTGATGAGCAGCTGTTTTTTTCGCATGGTAATATATTTCCCCATTGGCCGTTTTTCGTCCCTCAAATTTATCAGCATAAAAACTGGCAACCCCAGTTTCCTTATACTTTTGTTGTGCCAAAACTAATCCCGTTGAAAATACGGCTATCAATAACAAACATATTTTCCACAATAAATTAAATTTCTTTTTCATTTTCTGTGCTTTTATTATGATCAAGCTCCCAGTATTTATCTTCATCATCTAATTCTTCATCATCTTCAAACTCCCAACTATATCTTTTAGTAGGAGGCCCCTGATTTTTATAATACAACGCCAAAATAGCTCCTGCAATTGCTCCCATTAAATGCGATTCCCATGAAATATGAGGCTGTATGGGAAGTACTCCCCAGATCATACTTCCGTAAAGAAATATCACTAATAGTGAGATTGCCATTAGCTTTACATTTTTTTGAACTACCCCACCAAAAAATAAAAAGGATGCAAAGCTATACACAAGCCCACTTGCGCCAATATGATATGCCTGACGCGCTCCAAACCAAATCCAAATGTTTGCAATCAGATAACTTAAAAAGAAGACTTTTAATGCTATTTTATTATAAAAATAAAAAAGACCTGTACTTAAAATTAAAAGAGGTACACTGTTAGCTATTAAATGCTGAATGTCGGAATGGATTAGTGGAGCAGTAAGAATTCCTATCAATCCTTTAGCCTTTAACGGAAAAATTCCCAAAAAAGCGAAATCAGTTTCTAATAGAATTTCTGAAATCTTTACCATCCATATAATTATTATGAACAATCCCGGAAAAACCAGGCTATAAAAAAATCGTTTTTGTTCTTCTTTCACGTTTACTGTTGTTTAAAATATAAATATCCTAAATTTTAATGATAAAAAAAACCGGTCAGAAATCTGACCGGTTATATATTTTTGAAACTCAGATTATTTAACAATAATCTTACGGCTTAACAAAACACCACTTTCACTTTCAATAGAAATGAAATACATTCCTTTTGGATGATTCGAAATGTCTATTTGTTCTTTAATATAAGTTCCATAATTATAAATTCTATTATATACCATTGAACCTATAACATCGAATATCTTTACTTTATATTGTTGATTTTCAGCACCTGAAATTTCCAAGTTTAAAATACCGTTTGATGGATTTGGATAAATATTAAACTTACTATCAGACAGCTTATCAATACTTGAAACGCTCGTTTCTGCTAATTCAACATTTTGTATTACATCCTCATCAACAACATCAATAGTTCCGTTATAATCTTCAAATCCCTCTTTGATTACTACGTAATTCATATTAATTGCTGGATTAACATAACTAAATGTTGCTTTTCCTGTTGCGTCTGAATACTTTTCTTCGGTATTAAACTCAACTTTAGCATCTACAATATCTTCTTCTCCACTTTTAACATTAAATTCAATATTATATCCAATAAAATTCATTGAAACATTTTCAGTTACATCCTCATCAACCACATTAACTGTTCCGTTATAATCTTCATAACCATCTTTTGACATTTGATAATTCAAATTATCTGCAGAAGAAACATAGTTAAAAGTAGCTTCTCCGTTCAAATCTGTTTTAAGTTCATTATTATTAAACTCTACAGAAACACCTTCAACCAAATTATCATCACCATCCGTTACAACAAATTTTGCATTATATGCATCCTGATGTGAAATTTCTGCTTCCCATCCAGCTTGAGAATAATACCCATCCGAATAAAATTTAAAAGTTAAGGAACCTGTATTATTTGTCGGTACAATTATTTCTGGAGGACTTGCATCACAGTAAACTCCAATTAATCCGGCATCTGTGTTTTCACCATCATAAATTTCCAGATAGTCGTAACATCCCGATCCATTTGGCTCTACACTAAATGATAAAAACTCTGCTATAACTTTTTCACTTAAACTACGTGGTTTAAATGTTATTGCATAGTTTTCTCCATCACTATAATCTGAATCAGCATCTCCTGAATCATAAAATAAAACCTTTGCTGTTGAAAGCGTATTTGTACCTTGATCAGACATTAAACATACCGGAGTCTTTCCAATAATATGATCTTTAGTTTCATTTACAGAATAATATCCATCATATTGATCATCTAAACGGAAGACCATTTCGATTTCTGTTTCATTTAACTCTGTATCATCAATCTCAATTTCAAATTCAATTATTTTTGACTCTCCAACATCCAGACTTAAAGGATCTGTAGTATTGTCAGTAACAGTAATTAGTGAACTACCTGTTATACTTTCTAATACTCCCGTTACCTGCAAAATTGCTGCATGTCCTTCGTTACTTATTGTCAATTTTAGTAATACGATTTCGCCTGGATCAATAATTCCATCGTTATTAAAATTACTATCATCAATTTGTAATTCTCCGATTTGTAATACTGGTGCATTTACAAGTAAATCTAATTTCGTAGTCCAGTCATAATCTTTATCATCAGCATCTTTTCCGGCAATTTGCAAATCAAATTTTAATACCTGTTGATCACTAATTTTATTTTTAAGCTCAATGTTATATGCAGAATTAATTAATACATCTTGAGATGCATTTATATCTCCATATGTTTCAACTGAATCAATCAAAACAACATTTGTGTCAGCAGTTACTAATTTTGTTTCAACCTGAAAAGCATCATATGTGTCAGAAATATTGTTTAATGTTAAGTTTAAATATAAATTCTCACCAAAATCTGCTTCTCCATTATTATTTTCAGCTGCATCATTAATGCTTTTTGATTCTATTACAATATACGGAGAGTCAGAAACTGTAACAGTTACATCTGCAACATATGTTACTTTATTGTATCCAGTTGCTGTTAATTTAATTGTACCGGGAGCTGTAATTGCATCAAAAGTTATTGTTACCGATCCACCATCAATTATTCCAGTTCCTAATATTTCATCGTTAAAATACAAACAAACAACAGCATCTTCATCACCGTTAACAATAAAGTCTGTACTTCCAACATATGCAATTGGAGTATGAGTAATTGTCATTTCTACCGGAGCGTCTGTTCTTACAGATAAAGAAGGATCTCCAAAAATAGTCCATGTGTTTGCCATATTTGATCCATCATCATCAGTTGTATACTCATCAATCATGTGCATTATACCATTATTGGTAATACCACCAAAAGATCTTTTTATATTATTTGCATAACTTTCTGTAAGAATATCAATCATTTCATCTTGAGCGTCCATTGGTGAAGCCCACGACTGATTAATTGTAGATGCAATGATTGCAACTGCACCTGTTGGGTTTCCGCTATTTGTTGCTCGCATCCATGACTCAGCAAAACAAGTTTTTCCATGAAAATTTCCATTTACACAAGCAACATCAAATATATATGGTAATTTATTTTCATTCGTTAAGCTATTTACATTTGAAACTGAAAATCCTGTAGTAGCCCACGAATAATCAGATCCATGCCCAACATAATTTATTAATGATCGTCCATTATTAACACTGGTAGCAACACTAGAAGCCGAAGCACCCGGATCATAAATCTGGTCAACAAGATCATAGTTATAAGCTAACAAATCAGTACGAATATTGTCCATATGTTGTGCATCCGACTCTCCATCATCACCTTCACCATTTGTTCCTTCATCAGATGCAATAACAACACCCTTTGATAACCATGTAGCTGATGTTTGCATATCACGTTCATAAGAAATTGTTCTTTCTACCTGAGTTTCGACATCTGCAAGGCTTTCAGCGGAAAATCTTCCAACAAAAACTTCTGCATATGAGTCATCTCCTGATATATGACCATATCCAGCATCAGAATCTCCTGATTTATCAAGTGATGGAATATCTTCTGCATCGCCCACCAACAACAAATAAATTAAATCGTTACTATTATAGTAATTTGCCACATATGTTTTTATGTCATTCGCCGAAGATCCAACTGCGCTATATTCAACTATTTCTGTTTTCAGACCTCTTTGGTTTTTCCACTCAACAAAATCATCCATTGCTGCAATATAATCTGAATGTGCGATAATTAGCATATTACCAGTTTCCTCTACAGCAGTATATTTTGATTCTACAGAGTAATTTATAAACTGACTTTTGTATATCTCATGAAATTCAGAATTAAAAAGTTTTTCTTCTTGTCTGTTGAATACGTTTAACTCTGATTTTACCGCTTCATTTTCGATAATTTCGAAGGTTATTTCAGTATAAATTCTAAGCGTTTTTGTAACAGGGTTGTACTGAAACGGTTGAATATTTACAACTTGACCTCTATAGTTTCTTAATATATATGGATTCCCCAATTCCATTATATTCTGAGGGAAAAACGCATTTTTAGTGTATTCTTCACCATATTCATAAGGTATTTCAGCTATATCTTTTTCACGCGAAACAACTCCCTTTGATGGTGCAATAAGAACGTTTTCAATTTCTATGAATTCTGAGCTTGTAATTTTATATTCCATAGCAGATTTATCTGGAATTATAATAGACTTTGAAAATTTAGGTAAAGCAGGTGCTCCTTTTAATTGAATAGGTGAACTTCCTTCAGAAGAAAATAATATTGCACTTCCTTTCTCTGTTGCAACTTCATTTTGAATATATTTTCCTAAAGTAAATTTTACCTGAGTAGATTTCTCGCTTTCTTTAAGTAATTCAAAAATCTTATTATTTGAGAAACCGTTCAAAGAAAAAATTACTAATAATAGTAAAAGTGGGGTTTTAAGGTTAATAAATTTTGAGTTCATGTTTTTTATTAATTTTTAAAATGATTAATTCAAAATAAAAAACCGACAGTATAAGTTACCATCGATTTTATTTGCTGTATTTATTTATTCAATTATTTTATTATGATTTTTTTATTGAATACAACATTTTTGTCACTTTCAACACAAAGGAAATAAATTCCTTTGGCTTTATCAGAAATATCAATTAGCTGTATATTCTCTCTCCCTGTTACCACATTAGTATAAATTACTGATCCCATTAAATTATAAATCTTTATTACAATCTGTGTATTTCCTAATTCAGGAATTTCAAGATTAAAAATTCCGCTTGAAGGATTTGGATATACTTTTACTTCCATTATATCAGGTTCTGATATTCCTGTTGGATTTTCTTCTTCCACTTCGCTGAGAATTTCAGCCTTCCATCCGCTTTTAGACTCAGAGTAATCGGATGTATAAACAAATGTTAAAGCTCCATCGGAATTAGATGCCTCAACTAATCCTGGAGAATCTGTTCCACAATATTCACCAATAAGTGGATCACTTGCTGATTTTCCGTTATAAATACTTAATTTATCATAGCTGCATGAAGAATTAGCTTCAATACTAAAAGAAATAAAGCTTGCACTTAATTTCGTATTCTCATCATTTGGAACAAATGTTATTGTATAATTTTCATTATTTGAATAATTGTTATTTTCTCCACCAGAATCATAAAAATATGCTTTTTCAGTTTCGATTGTTTGAGTTCCTATTTGGGATACCAAAAACTCGGGGTAAGGTCCGGTAAGTAATTCTACTGATTTCGAAGCTTTGTAAAAATCATATAAGCTTTCTTTTATGGTAAAATCAATACCCACCAATACTTCCCGCTCTTCTGATTCATTAAGCATAACTTCAAACTCTGCATAAACTGATTCATGAGGATTTATTGGAGATAATATTGTTTTGCTTTTATTTACTACAGTAAATAATGAACTGCCAGTTATTTTGTCAATAGTAGCTAAAAGACGTGGTGTTATTGCACTTCCTTCATTTTCAACCTTTAGTTTCAGAAATGCTGTTTCTCCCGGATCTAAAAATCCATCATTATTAAAGTTACTATCATCAACAAGTAGTTCTTCTATCTTTAATACCGGAGCATTTACAGTTAAACTAATGTTCGATTCCCAAGTATATTCTACTTCTTCTGAATTTTCTCCTGTAATTGTTAAGGTAAGCTTTATTATTTGTTGATCTACAATTCTATCTTTAATATTTAAAGTAAATGCTGATTCAATTGTCGTAGTTTCTGTCTTTGGTATAGATCCATAATTTTCAGTGGCATCTAATATTACGAGGTTTGTATCTGTTGATGATAATGTTGCGTTAACAAGAAAAGCATCATAAGCATCAGAAACATTTTTTAATACAATATCCAGATTTATTGTTTCACCATAATCAACTTCTCTGTTCGCATTTTCGGCTTTATCATCTATAGTGTACTCATTAAGTACAACGTAAGGTGTTGTTGATGGAATAACTGCAATTTGATCAATAACGGGCTGTCGATTTTGTTTGGTAATTACAATATCAACATTACCCACATCGCTTAAAGCTTCAAATGTTAATTCTACAATTCCAGAAGCGTCAGCCAGTTTAGCATCGAGTAGAATTCCTTCTTTTGAAACAGCAACGTAAGCATCCTCTTCGGTTGTAACCTGGAAGGTAGAAGAACCAACAATTATTTCAGAACTATAGGAAGCAGTCATCGCTACAGGAATAGAAACATATGGTGTCAGTGATGGATCTCCCATTAAGTGATATATTTCCCAATAATATGTTTTTCGTGAAGAAGATGATGCCTCAACCGCAAGATTTCCTGCCACATTCATTTGTCCTTGTGTTAAATACCAATCCTCTTTTGATTCTCCGTTTAAATGAAAAGATCTGTCATATGCTCCTAAACCGCTATTTTCATATGTTGGATTTGCACTTATTGAAGTAACTCCAATAGCCCACCAATAATCCTCAGCCCAATAAGTTAAATCAGATCCACCAATATAACCTACAGCACCTTTATTTTCTGCCATTAGAATTTTTTCTCCAAAACAGTCGTTCACATTAAATTTATTGGATTCACAACAATTTCCAATTAATAATGGATACATATGTTCATTCGTAAGAGCATCAATATGGCTTGTGGAAAAAGTTGGATCAGACCACCCACTGGAAGAGCAATGCGCAGTATAATTTGCCAAAGCAACTCCATTTGAAATATCCGTTCTAATTTGCAAATCAGAACTTGCTGATGCAGGATAATAGTAATTTATTCCATTAACTCCATTTTCATCATTAATATAATATGTTGATGCATAATTGACAAATCCATTACCATAAGTTGGAGCGTAACCAGCATCAGCCCCAGCCACTAAGACCACATTTTCGAGATATGAAGGATCGGGCATTTCAAACTTTTCAACTTCGAGTGTTTTGTCAATCTGAGGCTGAAGCTCTTCTGTTGTTTCAGCAGAAAATCTTCCAATAAAAACTTCCGGCAACCTGTCACCTGTGTATTCTGCATAATACAGATCAGTTGCATGTCCATTGCTAAACGCAGGAATTTGTGCTACATCACCTACCAGCAAAACAAAACTTGGAGAAACACCATCTATTGGATTATCATATAAATCCTTTAAATATGCCTTTATTGCTGTAGTGGTTGTACCTATATCATCGGTATATGCTGTTATTACATTAAAACCTTTCATGGTTTTCCATTCAATAAATGGCTGTAATGTAGTTTCAAACATTGGGTCTGAAACAATAACATATTTTACCGGACCAGAAATTAGTGCATCAGGATATTCAACCTTATTTATTGTATTCTGCGTAACCTCTTTGAAATACGGTGATTCTAAATTCTTTGTGTTTATTTTGGTAGCATAATTATCGTTCTCAAAGAGAATTTCAATCTCAATGTTATTAATAACTTTTACTGTATTCGTAAGTGGATTATATTCAAAAGGAGATATCTCTAAATAGCCTAAATGTTTATTTCTTAAGTATCCTCTGTCTTCAAATGTTATAAACTCGTTTTTGAAGAATTCGTTCTTCGAATAAATGTCCTTACTTTTATAAAAGGGCACATCATTAGGATCAATACTTTTTGCAACAGATGGTTGTGCCGGGTAAATTTCTTTTTTCAGATTATAGTCTTTTAATTCTACAAACTGCTCTTCATAACTAATAATTCTGATAACTGCTTTCTTGTTAAGAGGAATTTCTATAAGTTTTGAAAAAACTGGCAAATCTGGTTTCCCCTGATTAAATGTTTTTATCATTCCTTCGGAGAAAAACTGAAGAAAAGGACCTTCTTTGGTATCTTTTTCAATTAATTCGATACTCTGAATTTGTTCTCTAATAATTATGCCTTGTGATATAGATGTTACTTTTTCTATATTTTGGCTTTTAGTTGAACTCTGAGAAAGAGGCAATTTAATTTTTTGGCTTTTTTGAGCAATCAAAGAAACCGTTACAAAAAATAAAAATAAAAATGTTACAATTCGTTTAGTCATATCATGGGGCTTTTAAACAAATCCGTCAATAAATTAGAGCGTGACAAGATATTAAGTATTTACGTAAAAACGAACTATTTTGTTACTTTTTATCGAAAAACGATATCTGTTTATTTGCTTACTTTTCCTATTTTAGATTCTATTGACTCTATTTTTTGATTTAAGCGATTAGATTTTTCTTTTCTAATATCAAGAGTTATGGTTGAATATACTCTTTTGGAGAATGGTTCAAGAACCTTATATGATCGATTAACAATATCCAGCGCTTCTTCAATTGTTTCTGTTTCAATAATTGTTCCCATTGCGGTTAACTTATATGTTACACCACTTTTGTTAATCATGTCAATAATTTTACTTACAGACTCACTGGCACTATCGCCGGTTTTATCAGTAGGGAACATTGCAAATTCAAGAAGAACAGACATAATAATTTTATTTATTGTTTCTTAAGGTCAAAATTAATTTCCATATCCCAGTTTGACCTAACTTTTATTTTTTCTATATAATACAATGCTTCCTCAGGCTGAATATTTTTTAAATAGTCGCCTGTATCCCATTTGTTATTAAAGTTTTTATCAAGAATAACCTTAAATATAAACTCTTTGGGTGGCAGAAAATCAAATTTAACTAGTTGATCAACGTTTATTATCTCTTGTTTTATTATTTTTTCACCGTCCTTGCTAGAAATTACAAGTTGGCATATTGCCTGAAATGAAGAATCAATTCCAGTAATATCGGCCAAAATTATACCATAATAATCCCGCTTCTGAGTTTTAAATTCTATAATATTAGTGTCATTTGAAAACTTATAAATATCAGTAAATGCTCCCGGATAAATTTCCATTCTATAAATTGTATCTTCAGACCAGTCAACATCAATTTTAAATTTCCTTGATTTTAAGCTGTCTTTAAATAAAGTAAAGTTCACAGGAAATTCAAGCGAATCTACACTAGCAATAAGCTTAATCCTATTATTGTTATAATTTTTTACAGGTGTTTCAAAAGAAAAATTTATCATCCTGTTTAAGTCTATAGTAGCTTTGCTTTTCACATTTAAAGCATATTTCAAAAACACCTCTTCTTCCTCTTCATCATCCCGTTTCTTTTTCTTTGACTCAAAATATCTGAAATTTAAAGTGTCGGTTACCCATTGTAATACGAGATTTGAATCTTCTTTGTAATAAGAAAGAGTGGTAAGTATATTTTCTTTATTGTAAAGAGCAGGATCTGTTAACCAATAAATTATTGAGTCCATATCGGAACTTGCTTCTTTTAAAAACCAAGGATCGCTAATAACAGTGTCGGCTAAAGCAAAAACAACACTGTCTTTTGCTGGTTTGTTAAGCATTACCTCAATCTTTTGTTTACTTTCCCTTTTATAATTTGCTAAATACTGTACTTCTCGATCTTCGGTAAATAATCTTAAAGTATAATTATTAACAGGATAAAAGGTTTTAGTTTGAGTAATTATTGTGTCGATTTCCTTATTTGTTCCTGTATCTAAATCGGCATATATTTCCCGGCCTTGATTATTCTGCAGGGTATCCGATTTATATATGGTATCGGTAAAAGTTTTTGTAACAAGCTCAAAACTAACTAAAGTATCAATATACGCAATTTCTTCATTTGGCAAGTCAAACAAATAATTTCTATTAAAATCACGAATACAGAATAACTTATATTCATTTTGTGCTATGTTATTCAATCTGAATAATCCTTCTTTATTTGTTTTTGATATATATTCAGGAATCTGTTTGAATGGCACAGAATCTTCGTATTCAGTATATAGCATGACAAAAACACCCTCTTCTGGAATAAGTGTAAAAGCATCTAAAACCTCACCTTCAATTGATAATGAATCTATATAGGATCCTGTAGATAAAACATACTGAAAATTCTCAATTGGATTTCCTTCATTGTAATCCCGAACAGAGTTTCCAAAGTAAATATTATATGTTGTTGAGTCTTTAAACTCTTCCTCGAACTTGATATTAAGTGTTTTTCCTTTTTTCCGAATCATCGGTTTTTCTTCCATTGGAGGAGATATAATCAAATTACTATTTAAATCTTTTAACTCTATAAATTCATTGAATGTAATATCAATTTCTTTACTATCAAAGTTAATAGTATTAAATGGGGGATCGCTTTCTACGATTAATGGATGCTCTATATCTTTCGGCCCACCAGTTGGAGCACTTATACTTGCACATCCGTATAATATTGTGGTAAACCCCACTATAAAAATAACCTTTTGTATGCCACTAAACTTCATTATGCGTCTTTGTTATTATAATATACAAACTTAAAAGTTTATTTTTAGAATTGTATCTATTGTTAAACAAATTAATCTGCATGTTTCAATTTTAACAATTAATAACATAATACTAATCTACAATTCCGATTTCTGCTTAAAATAAAATTATATTTGTAAATCTATTTAAATGAAATAACATGATACTAAACTTTATTAACTGGAATTTAGATCCCGAGATTGTTGGTTTTTGGGGATTATCAATACGATATTATGGAATTCTTTTTGCTGCATCGTTCTTTTTTGGATATATAATAATGCAAAAGATGTTTAATAAAGAAGGTTTAAAAGTTGAGCTTCTGGATAAACTAACAGTATACATGGCTATTGGCACAGTTTTAGGAGCAAGACTAGGACATTGTTTATTTTATGAACCTGAATATTATTTAAGTAATCCGCTTGAAATAATTAAAATCTGGCGTGGAGGTTTAGCAAGCCACGGTGCTGCTATAGGCATTTTAATTGCTCTTTGGTACTTCTCAAGAAAGAATAAAAAACCATATTTGTGGACTCTTGATAGAATTGTTATTGTTGTAGCGTTAGCCGGATTTTTTATCAGAATGGGGAATTTTATGAACTCCGAAATATATGGTCTTGAAACAAGCTTGCCCTGGGGGGTTGTTTTCCTTAGAAACGGAGAAACAATAGCAAAACATCCAGCTCAGATATATGAAGCCTTATCTTACCTTTTGATTTTTGTTTTACTCTACTTCATCTATAATAAAAAGGGAGTACAGGTTAAGCAAGGTTTGATTTTTAGTTTATTCCTTATTCTTATGTTTACAGCAAGGTTTTTTATTGAATTTATTAAAGAAAACCAAGTTGGGTTTGAACAAGGGATGTCATTAAATATGGGACAGTGGTTGAGCATACCATTCGTGCTTATTGGATTTTTCCTTTTATACAAAAGTTTAAAACTGCAGCCAACTAAAGAATAAGACTTTTTGGTCCCTTCTTCTTGTTAAACAATTACGTTTTTGGATTGTATTTGAAAATTCTTTAAGACAAAAAAATGTCTTAAATTTAGGATTCTTAAATATAATTTAACGCTCATGATTAATCAGATAATCAACTTCAGCATTAAAAATAAACTTATTGTTATACTTTTTACGCTTACAATTGCCGCCTTTGGATTATTTTCTGTCTTTAAAATTCCTGTTGGGGCTGTTCCTGATATTACTAACAATCAAGTACAAGTAATAACCGTATCCACAAATTTATCGACTCAGGATGTAGAACAATTTATCACATATCCAGTTGAACTTGAAATGGCTAATCTCCCTGGTGTTATTGAAATTAGATCCATATCAAAGTTTGGTTTATCTGTTGTTACCATTGTTTTCGAAGAAAATCTGGGTACATATTTACCACGTCAGTTAATAGCAGAAAAAATAAAAGCTGCAGCAGCAAATATTCCTGAAGAATTCGGAACTCCGGAAATGGGACCTATTACAACAGGTTTAGGTGAAATTTATCAGTATATTTTAGATGTAAAACCCGGTTATGAAAATAGATATTCTCCTATGGAGCTAAGAACTATTCAGGACTGGATTGCAAAACGACAGTTATCAGGTATTCCTGGAGTAGTTGAAGTAAACACTTGGGGAGGTTTTTTAAAACAATATGAAATTGCTATAAGTCCTGAGCAACTTAAAAGTTCGAACATTACATTAATTGAGGTTTTTGATGCTATTAATAAGAATAACAGTATTGCTGGTGGTTCCTATATCGAAAAGCGGGAAATGAGTTATTTTATTCGTGGTGATGGAATGGTTAAATCAATTCAGGATATTGAATCAATTGTTGTTAAAAATGATAATCGCACACCTCTTTTAATTCGTGATATTGCTGAAGTTCGTATGGGTTTTGCAAATCGTTATGGAGCTATTACGGCAAATGGCGAAGGTGAAAAAGTCATGGGGCAAATTATGATGCTCAAGAATGCTAATTCTAAAGAAGTAATTAATGCAGTTAAAGAACGTGTTGACGAAGTACAAAAAAGCCTTCCTGAAGGAGTTTATATTAATCCCATTGTAGAGCGAAGCGAACTTATTGGAAAAACTTCTTTTACTATTGCCGAAAATCTTATTCTTGGTTGTTTGATCGTTATTTTTATTGTTGCATTACTTCTTGGAAACATCCGATCAGCACTTGTAATTGCTTCTATAATTCCCTTATCGTTACTATTCACCGTTTCCATGATGTATCTTTTAGGTATTGATGCAAATTTAATGAGTTTAGGGGCACTTGACTTTGGGATTATTATTGATGGAGCTGTTATTATTGTCGAATTTATTGCCTTGAAGATTACAGCCCAAAGATCTGATTATGAAATTGCAAAAGGTAAACCACGGCAACTTTTACTTGATAAAATATCTTATGAGGGTACTTCCAAAATGATTAACTCCGCTATTTTTGGTCAAGTTATTATTCTGGTAGTATTAATTCCTATTTTAACATTAAGCGGAGTTGAAGGAAAAATGTTTCGTCCAATGGCACTTTCGTTTAGTTTTGCAATTATAGGCGCTATGATTCTTGGATTAACATGGCTTCCAGTAGCGGCAACTTTATTTTTAAAACCAGAAAAAGAAAAGAAAAAAAGTATTGCAAAATGGATCATGAATTTAATATACCGATCGTACAATCCTGTTATTAAACTGGCCTATGATTATAAACTTGTTGTAATTGGTTTGGCGGTTGCATCTTTAGTTTTTACCGGAATACTTTTTTCACGAATGGGTGGTGAGTTTGTTCCAACTTTAGATGAAGGAGATTTTGTTATTCAACCAGTATTAAAAACTGGTACTTCGCTCACAAAAACCATTGAGCTTACAACTCAAATGGAACAAATTCTAATTGAAAACTTTACCGAAGTTGATCAGATTGTGTGTCGGATTGGTGCTGCTGAAGTACCAACAGATCCAATGTCAATGGAAGAAATTGACATGATTATTAAATTAAAACCTAAAAAATACTGGGTTGTTGCTAAAAACAAAGAAGAGCTTGCAAATAAATTTAAAGAAGCTCTTACAGTAATTCCCGGTATCGACTATGAGTTTACTCAACCAATTGAAATGCGCTTTAATGAATTAATTACTGGTGTAAGGTCTGACATTGCAATTAAAATATTTGGCGAGGATTTAGATTATCTGAATAAAAAAGCAATTGAGATAAAAAAATTAATTACGGATGTGCCTGGTGCCGCTGATATAATTTTGGAAAAAACAGCAGGATTACCTCAGGTTAGTGTAAAGTATAATCGCCAAAAAGCAGCTTCTTACGGATTAAATATTGAAGAATTAAACAATCAACTTTCTACTGCTTTTGGAGGACAAATTGCTGGAAGTGTTTTTGAAGGTGAAAAACGTTTTGATTTAGTTGTTAGATACAATGATAAATACAGAAACGACATTCAATTTATTCGTCAGTTAAGCATTGGCTTGCCTGCGGGAAATCAGATTCCTTTATCCGAGCTTGCTGATATAAATTATACATTTGGACCGGCAAAAATATCACGCGAAAATACACACCGCAGGGTTGTAGTAAGTGTAAATGTTCGTAATCGTGATCTTGAATCTGTTATAACAGATATTCAGGATGTTATAGGCAAAAATATTTCATTAGATGCCGGAAACTATATTACCTATGGAGGGCAATTTGAAAATCTTCAGAATGCAACTAAAAGATTACAATTAGCTGTTCCTATTTCCCTTTTACTAATTTTCATATTTCTGCATTTTGCTTTTAAATCATTTAAAGATGCAGCTATGATATTTACTGCGGTTCCTTTATCAGCTGTTGGAGGTGTTTTCTTTCTTTGGATAAGAGGAATGCCTTTTAGTGTTTCTGCTGGTATTGGTTTCATTGCACTATTTGGTGTAGCGGTATTAAACGGAATAGTATTAATTGAGCATCTGAAAGACTTAAAAGAACAGGGAATGACCGATATGCGTGAGTTAATTCTTAAAGCAACGCGTGAGAAATTACGTCCGGTTTTATTAACCGCTGCTGCTGCTGCTCTTGGATTTCTTCCTATGGCAATTTCTACATCTGCCGGAGCAGAAGTACAAAGGCCTTTAGCAACTGTTGTAATTGGCGGTTTGGTAACATCAACAATGTTAACTATGATTATGCTACCCATATTGTTCTATATCTTCAATACAAAAAACCCATTCGGAAAATTGAAAGTACCTAACAAAGCTCTTTCTATTTTTCTAGTATTTTTCCTTGTCGGATCGACATACTCATTTGCTCAAGAACAAGAAACACAAAAGCTTACACTTGAACAAGCTATTGATTATGCAATCAAGAATAATCCTGTAACACAAAATGCAGCATTAAATATAGAATCTGCTAAAAAACAAAAACAGGGAATTCTTAATTTTGAACCAACCGAATTTTCATATCAAAATGGTCAGATTAATTCAGATTTAATAGATTACTCTTTTGAAATAAATCAGAATTTTGGTTCACTCCTAACTCATTACCAAACAGGGAAATTAGTAAATCAAAACATTTCTCTAAGCGAAAAAGAGTTTGCTATTGCAAATAAAGAAATCATTGCCCAAACAAAAATTGCATGGTATAAGTGGATTTTTCTAATTAATCAATTTAACATTAAACAAGAACAGGTAGGTCTGTATAAAGAGTTCATGCGCATTGCACAGCTTAAACACGAATTAGGAGAATCGAATCTTTTAGAACAAATATTTGCTGAGACAGAATATGCTTCATCAAAAAATGAACTGCTTAAACAAATAGAGCAATTAATAATAGCTGAAAATAATCTGAAACAAATTATGAACCTTGATGGTGATTTCATTCCTGAATCAGATTCACTATTTATTTATGAGTTGCCAGCAGGAACAAATCCAAATGAACGATTTAGCAGTTCAATTCTATCAGGATATTATGAAGGACTTTACAATGTAGAAAATGTAAAATACAATATTGAACGATCGCTATTTTTCCCTGAAATATCAGCAGGATATTTTAATCAGCAAATTGATCTTGTAGGTGGATTTTCTGGCTGGAGTGTGGGTTTATCAATGCCTCTTTGGTTTTTACCTCAAAATTCAAAAGTGCAAATTGCTAAAATCGAAAAAGAAAAAGCAATGAATAATCTTGAATACCAGAAATTTAATCTTGAAAAAAAAATTGAGAATCTGGTTATTCAGTTAGATCAGTTACAAAATGATCTTATTTATTATCATGAAAATGCATTAAAAAAAGCGACGCTTTTAAAATTAACAGCACAAACACAATTTGAAAAAGAAGAAATCGAATACCAGGAGTTTATGCAAAGTATAAAAGCAGCTCACGAAATTGATTTAGCATACCTTGAAACTTTATACAACTATAATAGAATCGCAATAAAATTGGAATTTTTTACACAATAAAAGTCTAATACATATATACTCATGAAAAAGCTACTTTATCTATTATCATTAATTTTAATAATTTCCTGTTCATCAAACGAAACACAGAATACTTCCGAAAATTCAGAAGAAGTTTCTTCGGATAATAGCAGCATTACCCTTTCTGATGAGCAAGTTGTTATTGCTAAAATAGAAACTGGGAAAATTATAAAACAGAAAATTTCCGAGACAATTGAATGTACAGGAACAATTGAAGTTCCGCCGGAAAATACAGCTTCAGTTTCACCAATAATTGGGGGATTTATTAAAACCCTGAATTTTTACCCAGGAGATTTTGTTAAAGAAGGAGCCGTTTTAGCAACATTGCAACATCCGGATTTTATTCAATTGCAACAACAATACCTTGAAGCTAAAAGTCAGGTCGATTATTACCAGGAAGAATATAAACGCCAAGGAGAATTAACTGTTGAAAATGCAGCTTCAATTAAGAAAATGCAAAAAGCAAAAGCAGATTATCTCACTTCAGAAGCTAATTACAAATCGTTAAAAGCACAATTGGAATTGCTTGGTGTTAATCCTATAAAAATTGAAAAAGAAGATTTTGAAACCGAATTTAAATTGTTTTCTCCGATCAGCGGAACAGTTTCTAAGTTAAATGCAAACAAAGGATTACTTGTAAATCCAGAAAATCCTGTTTACGAAATTATTAATGACGAATACTTATTCCTGAATTTAAATGTGTTTGAAAAAGATATTCAGAAAGTATCATTAGGACAGAAAATAAATTTTAGCTTATTAAATGATCCGAAAAAATTTGAAGCTAAAGTGAAAAGAATTGGAATTGGAATAGAAGAAAATAACAGAACTACAACAGTTCATAGCATTACCGAAAAGAAGAATTCAAAACTTAGACCTGGCAAATTTGTAAGTGCTTCAATATTGATTAACGAAAGAGAATCATACACCTTACCTTCTGAGGCAATTGTTACTTTTAATGACGAATCATACATTTTTATTAGAATAGAAAATACATTTAAAACAGTAAAAGTTAAGCCAGGAATTGAGAAAAATAATCTTTATGAAATAACTGAAACTAATAACGAATTGCTAAATGCTGAAATTGTAATTAAAGGAACATATTATTTATCGTCTATAATAGAAGCTGTTGAATAAAATAATTTTATTTGATTTTGATCGTTTAATAACAGCAAAGTATTGATCTTGTTTAAAATAAAATATACATTTGCATTTCAATAATCCTAACCTAAAGAAAAATGGAAGACCAAAACAAAAATCAAAATTTAGAAAACGAACAACAAGCAACCAATCAGGCTCCGATTGCACCACAAAAAAACAAAAGTGGTTTAATGTTTATTCTTATACTTGTAATAGCACTATTAGCAGTTGTTACCTTTTTATATATAAACCAAAGATCAACAACTGAAAAAATAGAAACTGCGTTAACAATTGAAAAAGATTCATTACAATCTCATTTAATGCAATTGCGTGATGGATACGACGAATTAATGACAGATAACGATTCGTTAAATGCACACTTAGTTGAAGAAAAAGAAAAAATTGACAATCTTTTAGCAGAAATAAAAACAGTTAAAGCAACTAACTATGCAAAAATTAAATCATTGCAAGGTGAGTTAGGAACTTTACGTGCAGTTGCAAAAAGTTATGTTCGCCAGATTGACTCTTTAAATACGATGAATCAGGCATTAGTAGCTGAAAACATCATGGTAAAAAATGAAATTAAAGAAGTTACTCAAACCAAAGTTGAGCTTGAAGAACAAAATAAAGATCTTTCAGGTAAAGTTGAATTGGCAAGTGCATTAACAACAGAAAATCTTAAAGCTGTTCCATTAAATAAGAGAGGAAAACCTAATAATAAAATTAATAAGATTGTTAAAATCAAAATTAGTTTCCAAATAAAAGCAAATGTTTTAGCTGAAGCTGGAGAACGTGACGTTTATGTTCGAATTGCAGGACCGGACGATTATATTTTAGCTAAATCAGAAGATGATTTATTCGAATACGAAGGACAGCAAATTGTTTACTCAGCAAAACGTCCTATTGACTATGTAAATAAAAATATTGATATTGATATATACTGGGATAATAACGGAGCTCTTTTGACTGGAGCATATGAAGTTTATATTTTTGCCGATGGTGGCGAAATAGGAACAACCCAATTCTTAATTGAATAATAATAGAATATTATACATACAAAAAAGGAGCTCCGTGGAGCTCCTTTTTTTATTCTTTTATAGGTCTGTTATTGTAATCCACATTCTCTTTTTTTAAGCCAAAGGAATGGTAAATTCAAACTTACTACCAACACTTTCAATACTTTCAACAAATATTTTACCTTTATTCTTTTTGATAAATTCTTTGCAAAGAATTAATCCTATTCCTGTTCCCTTTTCTCCTGCAGTTCCTTTGGTTGAAACTGGTTTATCTATTTCAAATAAATTACGGAGATTTTGCTCTGATATTCCAACACCTGTATCTTCAATTATTACACGACAATATTTTGATTCCTGAATATAGGAAATTGTCACTTTCCCTTTTTTAGTAAATTTAATTGCATTTGATACAAGGTTTCTGATAATTGTAGAAAGCATATTTACATCAGTAAATACTAAAACTTCACCTCCTTCAATAAATTCAAGTGTAATAGATTTTTCTTTTGCCTGTCCTTTGAGTAAGCTTATTTTTTCATTAATTAATTG
>DAOWGM010000034.1 GCA_030637515.1 Bacteroidales bacterium | reverse complement strand
GAGTTTATGGGGATTTATAGCTCTGTCAGGAACCGTAATAAACGATGCAATCATATTTATTTCAAAATATAATCAGAATCTTGTAAACGGGCTTAATGTTTTAAATGCAGCAATTGATGCCGGGAAATCAAGATTCAGGCCAATTTTATTAACTACGGTTACAACAACAGCCGGGTTAATGCCTTTGATTTTAGCAAATAGCCCCGACGCACAATTTCTTATTCCAATGGCAATTGCATTAGCTTACGGAATATTATTCGGAACCATATTTATACTGTTAATTCTTCCATTACTAATTGTAATTATGAATAGATTAAATGTAAGAATTAAAAGTTTATTCAGTAAAGAAACTATTGTACCGGAATCAATTGAAGTTGCTGTAATAAATCATCAGATCGATGTGAAGTTAGGTAAAGCAATGGATAAAGAATATTAAATCAAATTAATTTTAACGATATAGTTGTTTATACTTCGACAAGCTCAGTATGACAACTATATCTTTACCAGCATGTCATGCTGAGCTTGTCAAAGTATGACAACAAATACAACTCAAAAATGAAAACGAAAATTATAATGAGTATAGCACTATTTATAGCAAGCATTCCATTGTTTAGTCAAGATTTAAATAGACTAAGTATTGAAGAAGCAGTAAATAAAGCATTAGAAAACAATTACGGTATTGTAACCGTAAAGAAATCTCACGAAATAAATGAATTGAATAACAACTGGGGCAATACAGGTGCACTGCCAACTGTAAGTTTTATAGGAACCGGTAGCGAATCTTGGAATACCAACGATAATGATGATTATAAAAGTACTAATTTAAGTGGTTCTGTTGATTTAAACTGGGTATTGTTTCGTGGATTTGGAGCACAAATCACAAAAAGGAGCTTAGAAGAATTAGAAAAAATGTCGGAAGGAAATCTGGCTATAACAGTTGAGAATACAATAGTAGATGTAATTCTGGCTTATTACAATATTCTGTTAGCAGAGAACAACATGAATATTGCTAAAAAAAATATGATCTTATCTGAAGATCGCTACGAACAAGAGCAACAAAGAAAGGAGCTTGGAACTTCAGTTACATATGATCTTTTACAAGCTCAAAATTCATATTTAGAAGATAAATCAAATTATTTGTCGGCTAAATCATCATATAATAATTCGAAAAGACAGTTGAACAGTTTAATGGCTGAAACCTTAGATACAGAATATTCCTACATTTCATCATTTGATATTGCTGCAAAGGATTTTAACAGAAATATTTTAGAAACAAAGATGTTAGCTAATAATAATACTTTAAAAAATCAATATATAAATCTTGAAATGGCAAAACTGGATATAAAATCAGCAAAAAGTGCTTATTATCCAACTATTTCAGCTGGTGCTTCAGGGTCGTATTCTGACAATGAAATGGATTATGAAACCATGAATAATATGGATAATTCATCATCAGGATTCAATACAAACTTAAGCATGAGTGTTTCTTATTCTATTTACGAAGGTGGATCGCGCCGAAGAGCTTTACAAGCAGCAAAAATTAATCAGGAAATTTCTGAAATTGAAACAACTGATATGGAACAACAGTTAAAAAACCAGTTAGCTCAGGAATTTGAATTATACGAAGTTAGGCAAGAACTTTTAACTCTTGCCGAAGAAAACTTAAAAGCTGCTGAGTTAAATATGGAATTATCGAAACAAAAATTTGAAAACGGTTCAATTAACTCGTTTAATTACCGCGACATACAACAAATGTATTCGAATGTTTCAATGAGTTATCAAAGTGCAATGTACAATCTTATACAAAGTTACCATACTTTGCTACGATTAACTGGTGGTGTTATTGATGATTTTAATGCATAACTAGTGGTTAGGGTAAGAGTCAGGTTGGTTACCTGACTCTTTCTTTTATTTATTTTTAATTTTCTTAACCTTCTTAATCATTCTTGCAAGATCCTTCCCTTTTCTTCTTTTTTCAAGTTCCGTTGATTCAAAATGATCTTTTTCTCGTTCCATTTTCAAGTAGTTTTCATAAGAAGCATTATCAAGCTCGCCATTCTTCACTGCCTCCAATACAGCACAGTCTTTTTCGTGAGTATGAGTACAATCTTTAAATCTACAATTTCGAGAAAGTTGATCGATCTCTTCAAAAGAAAGCTTTATTCCATCCTGCATATCTGCAATTCCAACTTCTCTCATTCCCGGATTATCAATTAAAATTCCACCTTCATCTAAAACAATTAATTCACGATGACTCGTAACATGCTTTCCCCTATTAGTAATTTCGCCTATGCTACCTGTTTCCATTAAAGATTTCCCGAGAATTGTATTAATCAGAGTTGATTTTCCAACACCTGAAGATCCAAGCAAACAATATGTCTTGTTCTTCTCAATGGAATTTTTCAATTCATCTAAACCAGCTTGAGTCTCATTACTAATTGCAAAAATTAAAACACCTTTAATTCTTTCTTCAATGGATTTCATAATTCCAGATAGTTGCTCATCGCTTATTAAATCCACTTTACTAATAACAATAATTGGTGTTACCTTTGAATTATTGCAGATTGTTAAGTATCGTTCAATTCTATTTATACTAAAATCTCTATCTATGGATTGAACTATAAAAGCAAAATCAAGGTTTGTTGCGATTATTTGTTTTTCACCGAATTTGCCAACAGCAGATCTTTCAAGTATTGTTTTCCTTGGAAAAACTGAGTAAATTAAAACTTTTTCCTCGTTGTATTCAGCAATACCAACCCAATCGCCAACAGCAGGAAAATCAGCTCGACTTTTAGCTGTATAAATTAAATTACCAACTATTTCGGCTTCGAAATCACCATTTAGTGTTTTTACTATATATCTTTCTTTGTGCTCGGAGATAACTCTCCCGATATTAGAATAATCAAGGTTTTGTTCTTTTTTAAAATTTTCGAAAAACTCATTATATCCTAGATATTCTAATGTATATTTATTTTTATTTGAATTATTTTTCATTTCATTAATTCATAGGATTATACCAAAATACCCAATATATAACATTTATAAGGGATATTAAATTAGTTGTATTGATTTTACGAAATACGCAAGTACAGCAATATCATCAATATAGTATTATTGAATTGTAAGATTGCAATTACTTGCCTTTATACCAGCATTAATTGCTCCGAAGAAATAGTGTGTATTAGATTTGATCTCATGAACTACAAAAGTAATTAGATTTTTAAGTAAGCGCAAAATAAATTACTCAAAAAATTGCATGAAAAAAGCGTGGATACCTAAAATCCACGCTTTTCATTTTCAATACCCTAAAATTTAATCCACAAAAATCATTTTTTGAGTTTGAGTGCCCTCAACGGCAACCAGCTCATTTTCGAGTTTGATCATTTCTGAAACATCCCCGGTAAGTTCCAGCAACAATAATCCGCTTGTACTACAAACATCATCTGTTGCCTCGTGCAAACCCAAACGGGTTTTAATAGAACAACCATATTTAGTAAGTACATTTTGTACTTTACCTGCTTCTTTTTGTCTGTCGGTAATTAAAATACCTAATATTCTGGTTTCTTTTGACATATTTATACTTTAGGTTATCAAGTTACAAAATTTATTAACTCAAGTCAAAGATCATTTTCTGAATATTTATTCCACCTATTTCATTCAACTCATTTTCAAGACTATCCCATTCCGAAATTTTTCCAGTTAACTCTAAAATTACAAATCCATTTCTGCTACAAATATCTTCCGAGAGTTCATGAAAACCTAAACGCGTTTTTATGGATGTTGCATATTTACTAAGAACTTGTTGTGTTCTACCTGCTTCTTTTATACGATCAAGAACATTTATTCCGATAATTCTTTTTTCAGTCATATAATTAGTTTAAAGTTATAAGTTTAAGGTTGAAAGTTTGTTTTTTACTCCCAAATCTAAAATAAATATATAAAACTAAAAGCTAAAGGCAAAAAGCCAACTGCTATTTAAAAATACATATCTCTTTCGCCATTCTTAATTTTAGCAATTCTTTCATTTAATTGGCTAACTACTTTTTCATTATCTAAACCTTTAATCTCTTTATCAATAATCTTCCACGCTTTCTCACCAGTCTCAGGAGTAGCATAATCTTCAATATACTCAGCTAAAGTTAAAATTGCATTTGGGGTACAGAATCGTTTTATAAAACCGGGAACCGAAAACTCCATAAAGTGTTCTCCCGTTCTTCCTAAACGATAACAAGCTGTACAGAATGATGGTAAATATTCATTTTCGATTAACTCATCAATAATTTCAGCTAATGATCGATTGTCACTAATAACAAACTGCTCACGATTAAGATTTTGCTCTTCGTTCTGACTTTCTTGATACGATCCTAATTCTATTTTAGTTCCACCATCAATTTGGGAAACACCAAAAGCCATAACTTCACGGCGCACTTGCTCTGACTCTCTTGCTGTTAAAATCATTCCAGTATAAGGAACTGCTAATCTTAAAATTGCTATTAACTTCACAAAATCGTCATCGTTAACCATATACTTTGGATCAACATCAATTGACGATGCATCCTGAATTCTTGGGAATGATAAAGTATGTGGTCCAACATTATAACAAGCTTCAAAATGATTCGTGTGACGAACCATAGCCAACACCTCATATCTCCAATCGTAAAGTCCAAATAAAGCACCAATTCCAACATCATCTAATCCTGCTTCTTGAGCACGATCTAAAGAAGTTAATCTGTAATCAAAATCTCTTTTTTTACCACCTAAATGGTATTTTTTATATTCTTCGGGATGATAAGTTTCCTGGAAAACCTGATACGTTCCAATTCCAGCTTCTTTTACAGTTCTGAATCCATCAATATCAAGAGGAGCGGCATTTATATTTACACGACGGATTTCACCATTTCCTTTTTTAACACCATAAACAGTTCTAACATTTTCGGCAATAAACTCAGGAGAATAATGCTTATGCTCACCATAAACTAAAATCAATCTTTTCTGACCATTATCTTCCAAAGCTTCAACTTCTGCAATTAATTCCTGTTCAGAAAGTGTTTGTCGAACTGCTTCCTTATTAGTTACTCTAAAACCACAATATTTACAATTGTTTGTACATTTATTTCCTACGTACAATGGAGCAAATAGAACAATACGATTTCCATAAACCTTCGTTTTTAAATCTTTTGCTCCTTGTTTTATTTCCTCAACTAATTCAGGATCTGTTGCATTAATTAAGACTGCTGTTTCTTCCAGATTTAATCTTTCTTTATTTAAGGATTTTGCAATAATCTCACGAACTCTTTCTTTTGTCGGTTTTGAATTATTTATAAAATCCCAGATTTCTTCCGGATCAATAAATGGTTTCATTCGTTGATCCTTAATCTTGTATTGTTCTGGATAAAATTTCATATAGATTGTTTTTAATATTTATACGTTTTTGTCATATTGAGCTTGTCGAAATGTGACAGCTTCTATTTTCACCCTTCGATATCCCGATAACTATCGGGACAGGGTGACAACTTTATATTTTAACATTTAACTCTAACATTGCTAAAACAAAACTTTCATTTTAACATAAAAATTTCTTCCTGGCTCAATGCTAATTGCACCTCTATTAGTTGCCAAGTGATTTGTATAAGCACGATCTCCTATATTTTCTATTCCTCCAAAAAACTGAAATTTTGCAAAATCAATTTTTATTAATGATGAATTTACTTTGAAATCAAAACGAGCAAAGCCCTTTGTTTCCCTCTCACCGTCAGCTACTTTATCTTGATCGGCAAATCCAATAGCTACTATATCAACTCCAAAATATTTAGGTAAGCTATATCTAATGCCTATTCGCCCATTTGCCGGTGTAATTAATGGCAAATTGGTATTATTCTTAAGATTCTCGCCTCTCACATAGGATCCAGCGCCATGAACAACAAAGCTTTCATAAAAATTATATTGAAAACTTAAATCAACTCCGTACAATCTTGCTTCATCAACATTAGCATTTATTAAAGCAGGAATAGTATCTACAGCACCTGTTGTATATGAGTAAATAAATTCTCCAGATTCTTCAACAATCATATCTGAAAGCCAATTTATAAAACCATTCACTTTAAACTGAAATTTTGGTTTCCATACTCGCATTCCAATATCTAAAGAATAACCCTTTTCAGGATCAAGATTTGGATCGCCCAATCGAACCATACTTCCTAAATCAATATATTTAAAACTTTCTTCTAAGGATGGTGCACGAAATGATCGCCCGGCGTTTAAACTAAAATTTAAATCATCGGTGAGTGCATACAAAATGCCTAAATTGGCACTCCACGATAATTTATATTCTTCGTTTTCTTCGAAAGTAATTCGCTGATTTGGGGGCGAATCATTTCTTGTGCCATTCATTATCAAATAATCGTAATCAAAAGCTTGTTCGTTTGCAATTCTAATTCCATCTAAACGACCACCAATTATCAGTTTTAAATCATCATTAAAAAACTTTTGTTCGTTTTGCAAATACAATCCTGCACTTCCAAAACAAGACTCTGGAATTGGAGTTTCACCACGTATTATATTGTTTGTGGTAACAATATCTCCTATTGAATCCAGAACATCAACTCTAATATATTTTTCACGACTGGTTTCCAGTTTTCTTCTCCAAACATCTATTCCAGCAATAAAATTATTATTCTCACTAAAACTCCAATCTGTTTGGATTTGGGCTCCATCCGTTGTATGATCACCGCTCGGAGTAAACAGTTCCGGAGTTGTTATAGATGTTTCAGTAGGTGTTGAGATATTAGGAATCAAATCAACATCACGAACAATGTATTGATGAAAATATCTAAAGTTTAAAGATTTAAAAGATTCTGAAATATCTTTAATTTCATAATTAGCAGAAACCATCTGGCGCTTAGCATCGGTATATGTTGCAGTTGATGGTCCAGGCAAAGCTGCTCCACCAGGAATACCTACATTATCAGCATCGAAATATTGATATTTTAATTCTAAAGTATGATTCTCTTTTACTTTTAATCCAAAACTTGCAGAAATGCTTTTATCCTCGAACTGACTATTTTGAATAATTCCTTCTGGTGTATTTAAGTCGTTTGCATCGCGCATTGATCCACTCACACTTACATACCATCTTTTCGATCCTGATTTAAAAGACAGTTTACGCGTAAATAATTCGTTAACCGAATTATATCCAGCATTAAAACTTCCATTAAAATAGTTGGATGAATTAAAATAAGCATTCTTAGTAATTACATTTACAATTCCGCCCATTGCTCCTGTTCCGTACAATGACGATGAAGCACCTTTTATTATTTCAATTCTCTCAATATCATCAACATCAAAAAATGACATGGAAGCCATTAAATCAGTAGCAGTTTCAATTCTATTTCCATCAACTAACATTACAATGCGTTGCTGATTTAATCCACGAATATTTATCCCAGTTGCCCAAACTCCATCGCGAGCCATTGACACTCCCGACTCTTGTTCCAAAACATCAGAAACCGTAAATGAAGATGACAACTCAATTTGCTTTTGATCAACAATTTCTAAAGGCGCAGGAACATCTTTAATCCTTTGCTCTTGTCGCATACTACTCACAATTACTTCACCAATATCAATCAGTTCTTTTTCTAATAAAAGATCAATATTCTGATTTGAGTTAATTGTTATATCCTTTTGCGTTTTTTTATATCCAACATAAGATGTTAGAATCTGATATTCTCCATTTTCAATATCAGAAATAACATACTCACCTTGCAAATTCGAGATTGCATAATAATTACTGGTATAGGTTTTACCAATTAACTGCACGTGAACTCCACCCAATTTTTCATTGGTTTCAGAATCAACAACAATTCCTTTTATCTCATAATTTTGAGAAAAAGAAATCAAAGGAAACAATAAAAGGAAAATAAGTTTAGCTGTCTTCATCATTATTTATATTCTTTAAGAGTACTGATTTAACCTGAATGCCTTTTAAGCGTCCAAGCTGACCGGTTAAAGAACCAATCTCATCAGTTGTACCTTCAAGAACAAGAGAAATAATGTTTTGACCATTGCTACGTGGCAAACCCTGGCGACCAATAATAATGTTGGAATGTTTGAAAGCAATTTCGTTCATTTGCTGAACAGAATCACTGTTTTCAATTAAAATAAGTGCGGTTCCAATTCTCTTTTCCATCAGATTTCCTCCGGATTAGATTTATTCTTTAACCTTGAAACAGACGTATCCGTTTCTCAGAAAGAGTAAATAGTTTTTACTGTTATTTAGTTAACAAAGATAAATACAATTTGTTTAACTAAAAAATGATATTTAACATCTTTTAGGTTCTGAATTGCCTGATTAATAAAATTAAATATAAAAATCTTAATCTGAGTAGACATTCTTCTTATTAATTTGTAATTTGTATTAGTTTCAATTTCTTGCGATATGCCATCTTTTCGCCGATTTTATATTCTACTTTTAATATTCGTGCTTCTATTTTCAAAAATATTTGCACAAGAAGAAGATAGTCTTGCTTATTTATTTGATTTATCATTACAAGAGTTAATGAATGTTTCTGTTACTTCTGCTTCAAAAATGGCAGAACCAATTAACGAGGCTCCTGCAACAATAATGGTAATTACATCTGAACAGATTAAAGAACGGGGTTATGAATCGCTTGAAGATGTTTTAAAAGATATTCCGGGTTTCGATTTAGTAAATGTTCAAGGGACATTCCCAATAATTTGGGCACAAAGGGGGTTATATGGAGCTGAAAACAAACGTACTCTTTTAATGATAGATGGCATCATTGAAAATAACATTTTGGAAGGCAACGTGCTTGGTGGTCCACAATATAGTTTACACTACATTGATCAAATTGAAGTTATTTGGGGACCGGCATCTGCTTTATATGGAGCAAATGCATATAATGGTATAATAAATATTATTACAAAAAAAGGCGAAAACATTAGTGGTTTTGAATATCAGAAAGGTTATGGCTCCTTTAACACTAAATTCGACAAATTTGTTGCCGGTTCAAAAAATGGAAATATTGAATATACTTTTGCAGGATCAATTTTTAATACCGATGGACCTGTTTTCAATGAAAGGCATCCAAATTATTCAAATAGTAATGTTGAAAATGCATATTCTCTAATTGGTAGAATCAAATATAAAAACATAGAATTTGGATTTAACCGATTTGACAGGCCCATGGGAATAGGTCAGTTTTCAAATACACCTTCTTATTACAATCTACCCGGATATGGATACGAAAACAATGAAGGACTATCGTATGGTGGAGCACAAGCTGATATCAATGGTGAAAAAGCCGGATCATGGCATAGTAACACACAATCATCATTTTTAAATTTCTCTCATAATTTTAATCAAAAAACGAATCTAAATATTAACGTTTATTATAGAATAACAGAGATTGATGTTGATAGTTATGAATATAACTATTTAGGAGATGATAAATTTTCTCGCGATGTTTATGCACACTGGTCGAATAGTTTGGGAGGAGAATTCCGTGTAAATCACATTTTTAATAAAAATCACGACTTAGTTACAGGTATTCAAATTGAACAAAATAATGTAGAAGGTGGCTATAGAAAATCTGATATTTTATCGGATAATACAGATTACACTATAATGAAACTTATCGATAAAGATGAAAGAGTTTTTAATATCTATAACAATGGTGCAATTTTTACTCAGTATCGTTTAAAAACTAAATTATTTAATCAAACGAATTTATTACTTGGTGTAAGATATGATTACAACAACATTTATGGAGGAACCACAAATCCACGTCTTGGGTTAATCATTCAACCAACCAATAAGATTACAATAAAAGGTCTGGCAGGCACGGCTTATAGAGCTCCAAACAGTTTTGAGCTTTTTACAGAAACAACCATAAGAGTTCAAAATCCCGATTTAAAACCTGAAAAGGTATTTAGCAGTGAAGCTGGAATAATTATTAATATTTCTGATGATATCTTATTTGAAACAAATATTTTCTATAATGATTTTTCAAATATTATTGTATCCAATGTTGCTGTTGGAGATGTAACCGGCGATGGTATTGAAAACTATCAAAACCAGAATTTAGGCTCGGCTCAAATTTATGGGGCTGAAATAAAAACAAATATAATACTTTCAAGTAAGTTATCGTGTGTTGCTAATTTTACCTGGCAAGATGCAACTCAAAAAGAGAATGGGTTATCATACAATGTTCCCAATATTGCTGATTATAAAGGAAACTTAATTATCAGATATAACTTAGAAGATTTATTTACAATCAACTTCACTGAAAATTTTGTTGGCAAAAGAAATACTTCCAAAACAAATCCTTTTAAGGAAATTGATGGATATTATATATCGAACTTATCGATTATAAGTAAAAAATTATTTAACGATCATATATCTTTTTCTTTACTAATAAAGAACTTGTTTAACCAAGAATATTTGGATCCAGGAATTCGGGCATCAGATGGTGATTATTACGGAACAAGGCATGTACAACCCGGACGAAGCGCTTACTTAAAATTAATACTTAATTTGTGAGTTGATTTCTTAAATTTGTTATTCTAATAAAATACTTATCAATTATGAAAAGATTCTTTTCTTTAATTCTAATACTATTCATATTTCTAAACTCTTGTAATCAAACGTATCATAAGAAAGCTTTAGATAAAATCACCATTGCCACACTAAAAGGTCCATCAGCAATGGGAATGGTAAAAATGATTGATAGTTTGAATGAAGCTGAAGAATCAAATATTGAAGTTGTTATTTATAATGAGCCAATTCAGGTACGAAAATTAATGCTCGAAAACGAAGTTGACTTTGCTGTTCTGCCAACAACTATGGGCGCTATTCTTTATAATAAAGGTGTTCAATACCAACTTGCAGCAATTCCGGTTTGGGGAACTTTATATTTATTCGGAAACGACACTACAATAAACAATTGGAAAGACCTTAAAGGAAAAAGAATAAATCTGATGGCTAAAGGAATGACTCCTGACGTGCTATTTAGACAACTGCTTATAAAAAATGGCATTAATCCTGAGCAGGATTTAATTTTAGATTATACTTTTCCAACTCATGTAGATCTTGCAAACGCTGTTGCAGCAGGACAATCTGATCTTGGAGTTATTTCGGAGCCCTTAGTTAGTATGGTAATGCAAAAGAATAAAAATGTTCATCCCATATTTGATTTAAATGAAGAATGGAAAAAGGTTTACGAAGATATTAACATTGCACAAACAGCATTTATGGTAAGAAGTGAATTTGCTCAAAACAACAAGATCATATTAGACCAAGTATTAAAATCGTATAAGCAATCAGACAAATGGGTAAATGAGAATCCAGAAGATGCTGCTAAACTTATTGTAGAATATGGTATTTTACCAAATACTGAAGTTGCTTTTTCTGCTATTCCTCGTTCAAATATGGAATTTAAAACCGCATTTGAAATCCGAGATCAGATTGAAGAATACCTGAAAATATTTTATGAAATGAATCCTGATATTATTGGAAGTAAGATTCCTGATGATAATTTTTATCTTAAATATTAAACATTAAGAAATATTTACTAAATTTAGTGTATTATTTAACTGTGGTCTGATTTTCATTTATCAGAAGAAAATATAAATACGTTTTATATGAAATCATCAAGAGATTACGACTTTAGCGGTAAAAGCATATTAGTTGCTGATGATGAAATAACAAACTTCATTATTATTGAAAAGACTTTAAAGAAGACAAAAATAAAGGTCTTTCATGCAGAAAATGGTGAGCAGGCCGTTCAGATTTTTAAAGAAAATCCTGAAATAAACCTTATTTTAATGGATATAAGAATGCCTGAAATGGGTGGTTTGGAAGCGACTAAATATATTAGAAGTGTAAATCGCGAAACACCAATAATTGCCTTTACTGCATATGCCCTATCTGATGATGAAGCTATTGCACTAGAATTTGGTTGCGATGATTATATCTCTAAACCGGTAAGACCTGAATTTCTGCTTAAAAAAATAAATGAGTATCTGAATAAATAATCAAACTAACACAAATAAAGAATCTTTATACCAAATTTATTTGTAATTTTCCTTCAGATTAAAGCATCCTTTAAATGAAAATAAGCTTAACGAAAACAAGAATTATTTCGTTGATTTCGACTATTATCTTAATCGTAATATGGAAAATTGCTTCTGTTTTTTACAATTCAGAATTGATTCTACCTTCTCCTGAATCGACATTACTTACTACTGTTAAGCTACTTAGCTCGAAAGGTTTCTTGCTAATTATTTCAGCTACCATTTTAAGAGGAATCGCAGGTTTTGCAATATCATTTATTTTAGGAGTTAGTTTAGGAGTTTTTGCCGGTATTAATAGTTCATTTAATGCCTTTTTAAAACCTATATTAGTAACAATAAGATCTACTCCTGTTATTTCTTTAATATTACTTGCTCTGATATGGTTTAATGTAGAAACGGTAGCGATATTTATTGCATTTCTAACTATGTTTCCCTTTATATGCACAAATGTAATTGATGGAATAAAAAATATTGATCCTGAACTGATTGAAATGTCTACAATATATAAAGTAGATAAAATAAAAATTATAAAAGAAGTTTATTTACCTGCTATAACTCCGTTTATATTTTCAGGAGTTTCAAGTGCTATGGGTTTTGGTTGGAGAGCAGTTATTATTGGTGAAGTATTAAGTCAACCACAATTTGGGATTGGTACTTTCATGCAAACAGCACAAACATTTCTGCTTGTAAATGAAGTAATTGCATGGACCATTATTGCTATTATAATTAGCTATTTATTTGAATTAATTATACGAAAAACAGAAAAACGAATTGTTGTTTGGAAATAGATATGTCTTTAAAAATTAAAAATCTAAATAAATCATTTCAAAAAATAAATCTTTTTCAAGATTTTGATTTTGAGATTCAAGAAAATACAATTACCTGTATTCTGGGACCATCGGGTTGTGGAAAAACAACATTATTAAATATTATTAGTGATACACTTGAAAAGGACTCTGGAGATTTTTCAGGTTTTGATGATAAGGTAATTTCATACATTTTTCAGGAGCCAAGGCTACTTCCCTGGAAAACTGTAAAAGAAAACATTTCGTTTGTTATTAAAAATCAGAAATTAACAGAAGAAAAAAACGAGATAATTAAAAAGTATTTAAGACTTGTTGAACTTGAAGATTTTGCAGATTATTATCCTTCAAAAATAAGCGGCGGCATGAAACAGCGTGTTGCAATTGCACGTGCTTTTTCATATTCTTCGGATCTAATTTTAATGGATGAGCCACTCAAAGCACTCGATCTAAAACTAAAACTGAATTTAATTAAAGCATTCAGACGAATTTGGCAATTAGATAAAAGAACTGTGCTTTTTGTAACACATGATATAGATGAAGCTTTGCTTCTTGGAAATGATATTTATGTTTTTAGTAAAGCTCCGGTGCAAATAAAAAAACATTTTACCATTACTGAAAAAGATAGAACATTAAACAACCCTGAAATTGTGAAACTTAAAAATATGATTTGGGATGTGATGGAATGAAATTTAGTTTAAAGTTACAGGTTCAAAGTTTAATGTTATCAATCCATTTTCTAAATTAATTTAATTAAACTTCAATAATTTGCATAATACTTTTTAATAATTACTTTTGTATACCCTATTAAAAATCCTTTAAAAAACAACCCTTTAATTTATTGATTATGAGAAAATTATACTATTTATTATTCATTTTACTATTTGCAATAATAACAATAGAAACAAGTGCACAAACAACCTATGTTCCCGATGATAATTTCGAACAAGCACTTATTGATTTGGGTTATGATACAGGAGTTTTAGACGATTATGTACCAACTGCTAATATAAACGGAGTTACAATTTTAAATGTAGACGTTAAAAGTATCAGCGATTTAACTGGTATTGAAGATTTTACAGCCTTAACAAGATTATCTTGTAGTATTAACCAACTTTCAAATTTGGATGTTTCTGCAAATACAGCTTTAACGGATTTGAGCTGCAATTCTAATCAACTAACGAGTTTGAATTTATCTGCAAATGTAGATTTAATGTATCTGGATTGTTCTTCTAATCAAATAACAAGTTTGGATATATCATCAAGTCTGGCCTTAACCTGGTTAGATTGTAGTTATAATCAGCTTTCAAGTTTGAATATTTCAGCAAATGCAAACTTAACTACACTAAATTGTAAGTCTAATCAACTTTCAAGTTTGGATTTAGCATCAAAAGCAGATTTAAACTGGTTATCTTGTAGTTATAATCAATTTTTAAGTCTGGATATATCATCAAATATAGCTTTAACTAAACTGTATTGCAATGGTAATCAAATAACAGATCTGGATGTATCTGCAAATATAGATTTAACTAATTTGGATTGTTATTCTAATCAACTAATAAAGTTAGATGTATCATCAAATACAGCTCTAATTGATTTAAATTGCAGTTCTAATCAGTTAACAAGTTTAGATGTTAGAAATGGGAATAATGTGAATATCACAGACTTTGATGCTTCTGACAATACTGGTTTAACCTGTATTTATGTTGATGATAAAGACGGAGCATATCTTTCAACTTGGACAAAAGATGCAACAGCAGATTTTCTGAATTCAGAACTTGAATGTAGTACTATTACTTATGTTCCCGATGATAATTTCGAACAAGCATTAATTGATTTGGGTTATGATACAGGTGCATTAGATGATTATGTACCAACAGCTAATATTAGCAGTATTACATCTTTAAATGTAAGCTCTAAAAATATAAGCAACTTAACAGGAATTGAAGATTTCACAGCCATAACAACATTATCTTGTTATTTTAACCAACTTTCAAATCTGAACGTTTCTGCGAATACGGCTTTAACTAATTTAAGTTGTAGTTCTAATCAGTTAACAAGTTTGAATTTATCATCAAATGAAGCTTTAATGTCTCTGAATTGTTCTTATAATCAATTAACAAGCTTGGAACTATCAAAAAATATTGCTTTAACTCATTTACAATGTACTAATAATCAACTCACAAGTTTGGATGTGTCTTCAAATAATGCTTTAATTGAATTGGATTGCTATACTAATCAATTAACAAGCTTGGATCTATCTTCAAATAATTCTTTAATTGAACTGAATTGCTCTGATAATCAATTTGCAGTTATTAACACATCAACATGTACAAATTTAACTAAACTAGCTTGCAGTTCCAATCAACTTTCAAGTTTAGATGTATCATTAAATATAGCTTTAACTGAACTATATTGCCAAGATAATCAACTTTCAAGTTTGGATGTATCAGAAAACACAGCTTTAGAGTACCTTAATTGCGATTGGAATCAATTAACAAATTTGAATGTTTTAGAAAATACAACTTTAGAGTATCTTGCCTGTAATTATAACCAACTAATTAGTCTGGATGTATCAGCAAATATAGCTTTAAGAAAATTGAAATGTAGTAATAATCAATTAACAAGTTTGGATATATCAGTAAATACACTTATAACTTCTCTGGAATGTTTTGGCAATAAATTAACAAGTCTAGATTTATCTTCAAATACCGCTTTAGATTGGCTAAGTTGTTTTTCTAATCAACTTTCACATATAGACGTTTCAGCAAATACGGCTTTAAAAGGGCTAAGTTGCCATAATAATCTACTTACAAATATAGATGTATCTACAAATACTGCTTTAACTCTACTGTATTGTTTTGAAAATCAGATTTCAGGATTGGATTTATCCACAAATACAGCTCTTACTGAGCTGTCTTGCTATAGTAATAAACTTATAAGTATAGATGTATCTGCAAATACAGATTTAGGTCGGTTAAATTGTAGCGATAATCAACTTACAAGTTTGGACGTATCATCAAATAAGGCTTTATGGGGTTTAAAATGTTCTATTAATCAGCTTTCAATTTTAGATGTATCTTCAGTATCTTTAAAATATTTGGAATGCAGTTCTAATCAACTTTCAAGTATAGATATTAGGAATGGGTTTAATGAAAATGTTTTAACTTTTGACGCTTCAGACAATGCTTACTTAACATGTATTTATGTTGATGACAAAGACGGAGCATATCTTTCAGATTGGACAATAGATGCGACATCTAATTTTGTTAATGATGAAACAGAATGTCTTGCTTTAATGACATTTGTTCCCGACGATAACTTTGAACAAGCATTAATTGATTTAGGTTTTGATTCTGGAGATTTAAATGATTATGTTCCTTCAGCAAGTATTGACACAATCACAAGCATTAATTTGAGTTCTGAAACCATTGTTAGTTTACTGGGTATAGAAGATTTTATTGCTTTAACTGGCCTGAATTGTAGCGATAACCAGTTAACAAGTTTAGATTTATTTATAAATACAGAATTAGTAAATCTAAATTGCAGTTCTAATAATTTAATAAGTTTGGATATCCAAAATGGAAACAATACAAAAATAACAAGTTTTGATGCTTCCGGAAATCCTGATTTAACTTGTATTTATGTTGATGATAAATCAGCAGATTATTTATCTGATTGGACAATAGATGAAGCATCTAATTTTGTAAATGATGAAGCAGATTGTAGTGCTGTAACATCAATAGATGACATTATTACTTTAGAAGATTTCACTATTTATCCAAATCCTACAAAGGGAATTTTAAGTATTAATTTCTCAGAAAACAATATTCAAAAAATAGAAATTACGGATATTACGGGTAAAACAGTTTTTGAAAAAGATCATGTTCAACAAAATGAAGTAGTTGATTTATATGGTTTTACGAGTGGAATTTATATTGTTATATTGAGAACTGATAAAGGAAGCTTTTCATCAAAAATTATAAAGGAATAAGAGTTTTATATAAAATATTGAAGCCTGATTAGTTTAATACTTGTCAGGCTTTTTAGTTATAGGCTTACACTAACAAGTAAAAATAAAACTGTCATATTGAGTGAAACGAAATATCTCATTTTACTGGAATAGATTCTTCTCCCGATATTAATCGGGATCAGAATGACAATAAAAATACCTTCTTTAGTAAATTAATTCTTCAACCTCCTTTTTATTAATATCTATTAACTGCAAAAATCTATAACTCAAATAGATTGACCAGAATGACCATCCTATGTATAAAAATCGTTGTTTTAACCCAAAGTATCCATTTAATACATCAGGGAAAAAAATTAAAAAGCCAAGTAACATAATTAGAAGGCTGAAGATTGCCACTTCTCTTATTTTTAATAATTGCTCCTTTGCTCTCCATATAATAAGGCTAAAAAGTGGAGATAACATTAGAAAAGGAAAAGGAATACCTACAATCCCGTGTAACCTTAAGGGCATTGGAATAATTGCAGGACCTGCCAAAAATGAATACAACAACAGAAAAAATATTGGGATTAAACTCAATTCTAAAAGTTTACAGACTTTGTACAAACCAATAACAGTAAATATATTCAGAACTGAAGATATTACTAAGCCTATGGTAAACCAATATTGAGAATTTGTACCGAGTGCTCCTAATTGACTAACCATTCCTGATAAATGATTATAATCTTGTATCATTAGACCACAAACATATGTTGTTATCCAGAAAATTATTGGACTTAAAAAACCAAAGTAAAGTAATGTTTTTATATTCATTATGTTATCTGTTACAATTAGGATGTCAAACTGTATTAGAATAAAAATATTGCAAGAAACATATATTGATTTCTAATATATCAGTTCTTCGATTTCTGCTTTATCAATCTCTAATTGATCTTTAAGTTTTTTTGAATCATCAATATTAAGTTCATCGCGCATTCTTTTGTGAAAAGTAACAGTGGCATTTTTATTTTCTAAAACAAATTCAGAATAATAATCAAAAACATGAACCTGAATATCGGGTTTTGCTTCTTCATCTTTGGTTTTTATATTTAGCATTCCCCTAAGCCTTCTTCCTTCAGACTCAACTCCTACCGCATAAACGCCATCTTTTGGTACAATTTTTTCAACTTCTTCAACAACTAATTTTAGCGTTGAAAAACCAAGTTCTCTACACTTTTGACTCCCTTTTATTAAATCACCAGAGATAATAAAAAAATGATCGAGATATGCATTTGCTCTTTGAACACGCCCTTCAGTGAGAGCTTTACGTGTAATTGTTGAACTAATTGTTTCGTTCTCCAAATCCTGTTCAGGAATCTCCTCAACACGAAAATCATGTGTTTTTGTTAATTCATATAAGTAAGAATAATCACCTTCACGATTATGTCCAAAATGATGATTAAATCCAACAATAATAATTTTTGCACCAAGCTTGCCGAGAAGGATTTCTTCAACAAACTCTTGTGAAGTTGTTTCAGCAAATTCTCGGGTAAAATTGAGAATAACCAAATGATCTAATCCTGTTTTTTCAAGTAAATGTATTTTCTCTTTTTGAGAATTGATTAGCTTTAGGTCTTTACCAGCTGTGTCAGGATAAAGAACTTTTCGTGGATGCGGATGAAAGGTAATTAATACCGACTCACCTTGAATACTATTTGCTAAGAAATTAAGTCTATCAATGATTACTTTATGTCCGATATGAACACCATCAAATGTACCCGTAGTAACTACTGCATTCTTAATTCTGCTTAAGCTTTCAAAATTCCTGTGAATCTGCATCTAAAGGTTCTGATTTCAAGTTAAGACAGTGGTAATTATACGTTTTTCTCTTTTACAAAATAAGCTACTTTTTCAAGAGAAGTAATCATATCATACTCTTCGAGATAAACGTTTGGCGAAACATTTAATGGTGTTGAAGTATAATTCAGAATTCCTTTTATGCCAGCCATAATAAGCATTTCGGCAACTGCAGAAGCATCTTCAGGAGGTACAGTAAGTACCCCTATTGAAATGTTTTGGTCTTTAATAATCTTACTTAAATCGGACATTGGAAAGCACTTAACTCCTGATATAACACGATTTGTTTTATCTGGATCGGTATCAAAAGTAGCTGCAATTTTTAGTTTTGTTCGTTTTCCCTGGAAATACGTTGTGATTGCTCTTCCTAAATTACCAACACCAATAACTGCTGCATTAAGCCCTTTTTCAGTATCAATTATATCACCAATAACGTCAATTAAAGCTTTAACATCGTAACCTTTTTTAAGTGTTGTTGAATAACCAATCAACATTATATCCCGACGCACTTGTACCGCTGTTATGTTATGTAAATTAGCAAGTTCGTGAGAATAAATATGTGTTTTCCCTTTCGCCAGACAATTTAGTAATGTCCTACGATACTCACTTAATCTGCCTATTGTCTTTTCGGGAAGTCTGTTCATAATATTTAAATTTGATATTGTTTGTCAATTTACAAAAAAAAATTACATTGGCAAGATTACAGTAAACGATGATCCAACTCCGGGAGTACTATCAACCTTAATTTCTCCCATATAAAGATCGGCTATTCTTTTTACAATAGATAAACCTAATCCGCTACCCGTAATGTGTCTTGTTTGTTCACTTTTAACTCTAAAAAATTCATGGAACAACTTATCTGATTCTTCTTTTGATAATCCTATTCCTGTGTCTTTCACAATTATATTTACCTTATTATCGGTTTTAATAAGTTTGACATCAACAGTACCTCCATCCTTATTATATTTTACTCCGTTGGATATCAGGTTATTAAAAATAATTTCAATGTCACCTGGATCTGCCTTTAAAACAATATTTTCTTCATCACTTAAAGAAATTTTTACATCTTTTTGTATTGCATATGGGTTCATTGCTTCGATTGATAATTGTGCAATTTCACCTAAATTAAGATTCTGAAATTTCTCTGTTTTCCTTTCAAAATTAATTTTAGTTAAATCCAAGAGATCCATTATAAGGTTTCTCATTCCTTTAATTCGTTGTAATGATCTGTCTATCATCTGATCATAAGAAGCAATATCATCACCATTTTCTTTATCTTGCATTATGCGCAAATAACCTTCAATTGCATTTAAAGGTGCTTTAAGTTCATGTGATAAAACAGATAAAAACTGGAAACGAATTTCTTTTCCTTCCTTATTCATTTTTCTGGTCATTCCACGCAGAAAAAGGTGTTTGGATACATTCTCCAAGGAAGATTTCAATTCCTGAGGAGTGAATGGTTTAGGAATAAAATCATATGCTCCATTATTAGTAGCTTTTACAGCCAACTCAAGCGATGCATAAGATGTTATCATCATTACCAATATTTCAGGATTATTCTTATTGATATATTCAAGAACTTCGGTTCCTAAAATGCCAGGTAACTTATTGTCTAATAAAACAATATCAATATGTTCAGACTTTACTTTTTCAATTGCTTCTTCTCCTGTTCCAACTTCAATTAAATCAAATCCAATATCAGTATCCATAAATGGATAACTCACCGTAAAATTATTTAATATTCGACTCACACCAGACCTTATACCCGGCTCATCATCTACCACCATTACCTTTAATTTCTCCATCGAATAATCGTTTATTATATTTTTAGCAATTTATTAATTTCTTTGTGTAATTGGTCTTTCCTGATGCCTTTTTCCAGATACAGATCCGCTTTTATCCATTTTTTATCAGAATCGGTATCTACACCAAATGAAATACCCGTTTCTGATGCTACAGCCGTTGCAAGAATAATAGGAACTTTTGGATGTCTTCTTTTCATTTTATAACAAAGTATAAATCCGCTATCGTCGTTTTCCATCATTAAATCAAATATTGCAAGATCTGGTTTTGTATTTTGGATCAAAATCTCAGCTTCTTTTTGATTATCGGCTGTTATTACATTAAAACCAAAACTTTCAACATACATTTTCATTTGAAATAAATAATCCTCATCGTCATCAGCAATTAGTACAGTTTTTTTTACATCTCCCATAACTTTTTTCTTAATATTATTGAAATCTTGGTAATGATATTTTAAACTCTGTCCCTGTTGGACCAATGTCTGTATTAGTATTTGATTCAACAGTAATTTTACCCTTGTGCATTTTTACAATTCCATATGCAGTAGCCAGTCCTAATCCGGTACCTTTTCCAATATCTTTTGTTGTATAAAATGGCTCGAAAATTTTATCAATATTTTCAGATTCAATTCCAATACCAGAATCTCTCACTCTAAATATCACATTATTATTGTCATCTTCAAGCATAATTTCTATTTCTCCTTTTTCAATCATAGCATCAATCGCATTTTTCAAAAGGTTTGTAATAATTTGCGTCATTTGTTCGTGATCAAGCATTGCGTAAGCATCTTTAAGCTCTGAAGAATCAATCTTAATATTAATATTTTTCGGAACGACAATTGCATCTATACATTGTTCCGAAAGTGCAATTATATTAGTTTTACTTGCATTTACCTGATTTTTACGGGCAAAGTTAAGTAAGCCTCCAACTATTTTTTTACATCTGTTTGTTTGATCAACAATTAGCTTCAGATCTTTATAAACAGCTGAATCCTTTGATGTTTCTTCAAGCAATATATTGGCATACATTATTACAACACCCAAAGGATTATTTAATTCATGTGCAATTCCAGCTGATAATTGCCCCATACTTGCCATTTTCTCAGATTGTCTTAAAGCCTGCTGAATTGATGTTAACTTATCGTTTGTAACTGCCAATTCATTTACAGAATTATGTAATTTTTCGATAGTAAAAGGCAAGCACATTTCGTTTTCAGCTAATCCCTGAACAATAGCAGTGGCATGCTCCTCACATGAATCATAACCACAAGCACCACAATTTAAATGATCTTTTGGATCTAGCTTGCCAAGAGACTCCAACACTTTTTTAACTTCGTTTAAATCAGGAAATCTTAAATCTTTTCTTTTTTGCTCAAACTTTGCAGTTAAATCGATATTAATATATTCATCTACATGACTTTGCCACTCTTCTTCGTTTAATGAGCTTATCTTTTTTTGCACATAATTGTTCACAAGAATTCTTCGGGCATAATGTTTTCCCTTACTCTTCATTCCAGGTCCCATAATACATCCTTCGCAACTAAGTAATTCTAAACGTTGCGATTTTATCAATCCGTCTTCATATTCGCTAATTGCTTCCTGAAAGTTGTTTCTACCTTCGGCAACAATAATATTTCCATCAAAAACATCATCTGTAATACCTGCTGTTTGTAGAAGACCTCTACTTATAGGAAAAATTGCACCTTTTCCTCCTAGTGGAGGATCAAATTCCGTAGGCTTTACTGTTTTTTGTGTAATTCCTTTTTCTTCAAAAATATCGCGCAACTCAGTAAAGGTTATCATTTCATCAACTTCATCCGATTCTGATTTTTTTGCGACACACGGACCAATGAATGTTATATTGATATCTTCGCCATATTTCTTTTTCATTACTCTCGACATTACAACCATAGGAGATGCAATCGGGACTAAATCTTTCACTAAAGCTGTATGATAATGTTCAATATAAGAAACAACAGCTGGGCAATCAGAGGAAATATAAGTCTTATCATTCCCCTGATCAATTAAATCTTTATATTTTTTTGCAACCAAATCAGCACCAAATGCTACTTCCGAAACAACATCAAAACCTATTGATCGTACCATTGAAACGAAAATCTTGTAATTTGATATTTCTTTAAATTCTGCAGGAAAACTCGGCGCTACTATTGCTATATTTTTTTTTGTTAGACTTTAGTAAATCAAAAACATTATCTGTTGTATTTAAAAACACTTTAGCGCCCTGGCTGCAAACTTTTGTACAATTACCACAAACAATACAACGCTCGTTTAGTACTTCAGCTTGACCATTAATTATTTTAATTGCTTTTGCAGGACACTCTCGAACACAGGTATAGCATACTCTACATCTGTTTTTAACAGTATAAACAAGATCTCTTTTTGTGTTTCTTTCTTTACTCATAAAATGCTTAAATAGTTAAATATCTCTTTGAGTATATTTTGTATGTAACAACTTTCTACATTTTTTACTTAATGGTTCACCTAAAAACTCATTATAAAGTTCAATTACATTTGAGTTTTTATGAGCCACATTTATAGCTTCCTTTTCATCCAGATCATATATTGCTTTTAATCTGTTTTTTAATATTTTTTCATCATTATTAAATGGTTGACCGCCTCCGTTAATACAACCGTTTGGACAAGCCATTATTTCAATATAATGATAATTACTTTTGCCTTCTCTTATTTCTTTAATAAGTTCTTCGGCATGCTTGAGCCCATTAGCAGCTGCAAATAACACCTGTTTATTAGCCATTTTTACAATTGCTGCTTTTTGATCTTTAAATCCGCGAAGCTTCGGAATTTTAAGGTTACTTAGCTCCTTCCCATTCAAATGATAGCTTAATGTTCTTACTATTCCTTCAGATAATCCACCTGTAACAGAAACCATTTTCCCAACCGAACTTCTTGTATTAAAAGGAGGATCAGGCATTTCTTCATCTAAAGATTGCATATCAATACCATATAGATGAATTAATTTTACCAGTTCTCTTGTTGTAATTACAACATCAATATCTGATACTCCTTTATGCGTCATTTCTTCGCGTTGAGCCTCAAATTTATTTGCTGTACAAGGTGTTATAGAAACCGTATAAATTTTATCAGGTGATATTTTCTCTTTTTCGGCGTAATAACTCTTTATCAATGCGCCTAACATTTGTTGTGGTGATTTGCAAGTTGAAACATGATCAATCATATCCGGATGAGTCTGTTCCATGTGCTTTATCCAAGCTGGACAATTACTATTTATCATCGGAAGGTTTTCATCATTATTAATACGATCAGCCAACTCTGCTGCTTGCTCATAAATTGCTAAATCTGCACCAAACGAATTATCAAAAACCTTATCGAAACCAATTCTTTTTAATACAGCATTTAAAATACCGTTTATATCTTTTCCTGTTCGTAATCCAATTTCTTCTGCTAATGACAATGAAATTACAGGTGAATATTGTGCTATTACCTTTATTTCAGGATTACTAATCATATCCTGAACAATATCAAAATTTGTTTTTTCGTGTAAGGCTCCTGTTGGGCAAAGCAAAATACATTGTCCGCAATTTACACAATTTGAAAAGTTCAAATCTTTATTCATACTTGTTGCAATCGCCGTTTGATTTCCACGCTTCATGAATTCAAAAGCAGAAACACCAAGAATTTCATCACAAACTCTTACACAACGACCACATAAAATACATTTTGATGGATCTCTTACAACTCCTGGACTGGAATGATCTGAGTTTGCTTTTGATTTTTCGCCTGAGATTCTACGTTCTCGTACATTTAGCTCAACAGCTAAATTCTGAAGTTCACAATTTCCATTACGAATACAATACAAGCAGTCATCAGGATGATTTGATAATAATAATTCGACAATCATTTTCCTTGCACTAATTACGCGCTGAGAATGAGTTTTTATTTTAATAGGTTCAAGAATTGGATGCGAACAAGAAGGAATTAAACCAGATTTACCTTCAACTTCAACTACACACAAACGACATGCTCCGGTTGATGAAAACCCCTCCATACGACACATTGTTGGAACTTTTATTCCATTACGATTGAGTGCCTCAAGAATAGTTTCACCCGTTTTAGCCTGAATCTTTTTGCTGTTAACTTCTATATCTATTACCATAACAACTACTTACTAATGATTGCGGAAAATTTACAGGTATCAAAGCAAATACCACAACCAATACATTTATCCTGAACAATAAAATGAGCATTTTGAGGTGTCCCAAATATAGCATCAGAAGGACATTTCTTGGCACATATAGTACAACCATTACAAGCTTCCACATTTATTTCAAATGTTCTTAATTCCTGACATACACCTGCTTCACAATTTCGCTCAAAAATATGCTCTTCATATTCATTTCGAAACCACTTTAATGTGCTTAATACAGGATTTGCTGCTTTTCGACCTAGTCCACACAAAGAAGTATCTTTTAATACTTCAGCTATATTCTCCAATTGCATAACACCCTTAAATCGCTGCAATGTTGTATTTCCGTTTTCGTCCTTTGGTTTTTTTGTAATATTTTCAAGTATTTCATGCATTCTTCGAGTTCCTTCTCTACATGGAATACAGATTCCACAACTTTCCTTTTGCAGAAAATCCATATAATATTTTACATTATCAAGAATACAATTATCCTCATCAAGAACAACCATACCTGCTGATCCTAAGGAAGTTCCCGTTAATAAAACCGCATCATAATCAATAAGAGTATCCAAGTGTTCCTCAGAAAGACATCCTCCTGAAGGTCCGCCAATATGAACCGCTTTAAATCTTTTACTATTTGCTATTCCTCCAGAAACTCTATAAATAATATCTCTCAGTTTGGTTCCCATTTCAACTTCAACAAGTCCAGGATTTCCTACCTTACCTGATATTGAAAAGACTTTTGTACCTTTACTTTCTTCTGTTCCGATAGAACAAAACCATTCAGCTCCTTTGTCAATAATTAACGGAATATTTACCAAAGTTTCAACATTGTTTACTACAGTTGGTCTTCCAAACAATCCCTTGATTGCAGGATAAGGAGGTTTTGAGCGCGGTCTTCCTCTTTCTCCTTCGATACTACTAATTAATGCTGTTTCTTCACCACAAACATATGCACCTGCTCCTTTTCGAATTATAATATCCAGATTATATCCACTTTGCAAAATATCGTGACCTAAAATACCATAGTCCTTTGCTTGTTTTATGGCATTTTTTAATCTTTCAATTGCCAATGAATATTCTGATTCAATATAAATGTATGCTTTTTGTGCAGAAATTGCATACGCAGAAATTGCAATTCCTTCTATTACTTTATGCGGATCACTCTCTATTAACAATCGCTCCATAAAAGCCCCAGGATCACTTTCCCCAGCATTGCAAATTAAATACTTTTGCTCACTAACCGTTTCTAAAGCAATTTTCCACTTTTTCCCGGTTGGATATCCATCTCCTCCTCGACCACGAAGTTTACTTTGCTCAATTATATCACAAATTTCCTCAGGTGTATTTTTATAAATTGTTTCAAAAAATGATTTGTAGCCGTCATGTGCCAGATATTCTTCAATAGAATTCGGATCAATAAACCCACAGTTTTTTAAATTTAAACGCTGCTGATTCTGAAAATATGCAAGTTCATCAAGATATGGAATACGCTCATAGGATTCCAGTATTTCATTTCTGATCTGACCCAGAACATTCTCCTCCTGAATATAATTATTAAAAGTACCGTCGAGTATTGAAATAATATTTTCTGAAGCAACATTTTTAAAAAACAATTTGGTTTTTCCTGGAAGTTGAACTGAAATAATAGGTTCAAGAGATGTCATTCCAAGTGTTCCTACCTCAACAAGATCTGCATCAATTTCTCTTTCCTTAATATATTCCTTAATACTTAATTTTAATTCATCTGCTCCTGCAATAAGAGATGGACTATTTGATCCAATTGTAATTACCGGTTTTCTGATCTTTTCGCGTTTAATTTCGGCAATTATCTCTATGTCTTCTTTTTCTAAAGAACCGTTTAAATTATTTATAAACTTTTCAGTCAGAAAAACTTTATATTTATTTTCTTTTGCTTCAGACATAAATTTATTCTTCCAGATTCATGTAAAATTCAATTACCTCATTGAGTTTTTTGACATTCACTTTAGTATAATACTTATCATTGATAGCTAATATCGGACCAAATCCACAAGCTCCCATACATGTTGTTTCTTCGAAACTAAAAATACCATCTTTCGTAATTTCTCCATTTCTGAGTCTTAATTTCTTATGAAGTTCATTCAGAATCAATGAATTTGTATTTACGTGACAAGAAGCTCCGTTACAAATCCGAATATGGTATTTCCCCTTAGCTTCAAATCTAAACTGATTATAAAAAGTAGCTAAGCCATACACTTTGCTTGTAGGTATATCCAGATATTTTCCCACCTTTACAATAGCATCTTCAGATAAAAACCCAATTTCATCTTGAATCTCCTGAAGAATAGGGATTAAATCATCTCTCTGAACGAAAGGGTAATTTTCCAATATTTTTTCTACTTCTGGCATAAACAAAATGAATTATAACTGTTTTCTCAATATTACAAATATAGTAATTTATTGTTATTTTTTGAACATTGTTATTTTATTAACACTTCTTGTTTCGGCCGCAACACTTTCGCGCCATACTCCTTAATTACTGACTACCTGGCATTTAACACTCTCGTACTTAAGCTTTGATCATGGAAAATTATTTTTATACCCTACAACATACTCAGCATCATTATACTAAAATCAAATAAAATGGCTATCTTGCAATTAAATTCTGAAACTAAAATCAGGTTCAATTTTTCTAATAAATACTAATGAGAAAAGAGATTGAAATATGCCTTGGGAGTTCCTGCTTTTCGAGAGGTAACAAGAAAACTGTTCATTTAATTAAAGATTATATTAAAAATCATCAGTTAGAAGATAAAATATATTTTCACGGAAATCATTGCTATGGGAACTGTGAAAACGGTCCTATTTTAAAAATAGACAGTAAAGAGTATCAGAATGTTTCACCAGACAACATCATCTTTCTACTCGATAGTATTTTCATGAAAGATTAATGTGTACTTAGAATTATTATGTTATGAAGCCAATTGTAGAAATAATAAAAGATAAATGTAATTTAAGTTACTCATGCGTTCGTGTTTGTCCTGTAAATGCCATTGAAGTAAAATTGAATAAAGACTATGCACGAATTATTCCGGAAAGATGTATTGGATGTGGGAATTGCACTTCTGTTTGTCCAGAAGACGCAATTGTCTATCGCGATTCATTAGATGAAACAAAAGATGTTTTAAAATCAAATGAAAAAAAGGTTGCTATTGTAGCTCCCAGCATTTCAGGAGAGTTTCATGATATTACAGATTACAGGAAATTTGTTCAAATGATAAAGCACTTAGGATTTGATTATGTAAACGAGGTTTCATTCGGTGCTGATATAATTGCCCTAAAATATGCTGAATTACTTAAAAACTTTAAAGGAAAATACTATATCTCAAGTGCATGTCCTGTTGTAGTTCAGCATATCCAAAAATTTCAACCTGAAATTATAGATAATCTTGCACCATTGATTTCACCCATGATTGCATCTGCAAAGATTGCTCGAAAACTATATGGAAAGGATTGTAAAATTACATATATAGGTCCATGCATTGATAGCAAAGACGAGGCTTTATTATTTAAGGATGATGGAAAAATTGATGCAGTAATTACATTCCAGGAACTAAGGAAATTATTTACTGAAAGAGATATTCACGAAGGAACAGTTGAGTTTTCAGAATTCGATCCACCAATAGGATACAAAGGGTCTTTATTTCCAATTTCAAATGGACTTTTACAGGCTGCTGATATTAGCGAAGACCTCTTAACAGGAGAAGTTATTACTGCGGAAGGCACATCAAATATTATCAATGCAACCAAACAATTTAGTAAGGACATAGAAACTATTAAAAAACACTTTAATTTGTATTTCTGTGAAGGCTGCCTTATGGGACCTGGAACAAGTAAAGGGGGAGAAAAATATATTCGTCATACAAGAGTTACGGATTACGCAAACAAACGCCTCAAAGGATTTGATTTAAAGAAATGGAAAACTGAAGTTGATAAATTCTGGCAATTAGATTATTCGCGAACATTTAAAGCTGATGATCAGAGGATAGAAACTCCTTCCGAAGATAAAATTCAAGAGATTCTTAAAGCCATAGGCAAAGAAGGTAAGGACCCTGATTTAGGATGTAATGCATGCGGATATAATACTTGTCGTGATTTTGCAACAGCTGTTGCAAAAGGTTTGGCAAAGGTAGATATGTGTTTGACTTATTCATTAAGAAATAGACATGATTATATTAAAGCATTAAAAACAACTAATGAGAAATTGGCTCAGACCCAAAAAGCTTTGCAGGAATCGGAACAAATTGCTCAAAAGGAAAAAGAAACAGCAAAAGAAGCCTCCGATACAGTAAGCAGCATGCTTCAGAAGTTACCTTCAGGAGTAGTGATAATTGATAAAAATCTTAAAATAATACAATCAAACAATAGTTTTATTGAAATGCTTGGTGAGGAAGCTAAAGCAATAGATGAAGTTATTCCAGGACTAGTTGGAGCTGATCTTAAAACTTTGCTTCCATTTAACGTATACCATTTGTTTTCAAATGTATTTTCTACAAAAGAAAATATTTTAAACCGCGATGTTCATATCGATGAAAATCTACTTAACCTTTCCGTATTTACCATACGAAAGGATAAGATTGTTGGGGCAGTTTTCCGTGATATGTACTCTCCTGAAGTTAGAAAAGAGGAAGTTTTAAAAAGAGTGACTGATGTAATTGATAAAAACCTGACTATGGTTCAAAAAATCGGTTTCCTTTTAGGCGAAGGAGCATCGGAAACAGAACAAATGCTTAATTCCATTATTGAACTATATAAAATGAATAAGAAAGAGTAATAATGGATAACAAGTTTTATATAGAAGTTGATTGTCAGCAAAAAAACCATGAAGGAGAACGCATTTGTGGTGATGTTTTTCTTTCAGAAAAGATTAAATCTGAAGAAAGAACTGTCATTGTTCTTTCAGATGGAATGGGACATGGAATAAAGGCCAACATGCTAGCCACTCTTACTTCAACCATGGCTCTTAATTTCACAAAAGAACATAAAGATGTAAATCGAATTGCTGATATAATTATGAATACACTTCCGGTTTGTAGTAAAAGACAAATCAGTTATTCTACATTTACTATAATTGACATTGAGGCTGATGGAAAAACTACAATTTTAGAATACGATAATCCTGAAACAATAATCATAAGAGATAAAAAGATATTTAACCCAGGATGGCAATGTGTTGTATTAGAAACTGAAAATAATGCGGGTAAAGTTTTAAAAAACTGTACGTTTTATGCTCAAAAAGAAGATAGAATAGTTTTTTGCAGCGATGGCATTACACAATCAGGATTAGGAACAGATAAATTTCCTTTTGGTTGGGGACATGATAATCTTGAAAGTTTTACCGAGAAAATAATTAAGAATAAACCTCAGATTTCTGCTAATAGATTAGCTGGAAAGATTGTAAATGTTGCATACCAAAATGATGGATACCGATCAAAGGATGACACCAGTTGTGCTTCTGTATATTTCAGAGAACCACGAAAATTATTGATTTGTACTGGTCCTCCTTATGAAGAAGAGAATGACAAAGAACTGGCTGATGCTGTAAGAAATTTTGAAGGTAAGAAAATACTCTGTGGAGCAACTACCGGTGATATAATTTCTCGTGAATTGGAGCTTGAAATTGAAGATGGGTTTGAATTTCATGATCCTGACTTACCTCCCGTTTCGTACATGAATGGAATTGATTTAGTAACAGAAGGGATTCTTACACTGAGCAAAGTAGCTGAATTATTAAAAGTATATAACAACAACTATATTCTTGGTAAAGGTCCTGCCGACCAGATTGTAAAGCTTATTAAAGAAAGTGATGAAATTCAGTTCATCATAGGAACCCGAGTAAATATAGCACATCAAGATCCGAATTTACCTATTGAACTTGAGATAAGAAGAACCGTTGTTCGTAGAATTGCTGAAATACTTGAAAGTAAATTCCTGAAAGAAGTTAGTATGAAGTTTATTTAATTCTTTTTGGAATTTTTATTGATACATCCGTAGATCAAATCGACACTCCCACAATTAGGCTTGACCCTTGAGTTAGAATTATCTACAAAATCTTTCGGTTAAGACTTTTCTATACCAAGCTTTTATACTCCGGATATTTTTTATTTATTGATGCTAACATTTCAGGCTCATCTGTTAAAAACGAAAAATCTTTAAAATCGAATCCAGGAGCTACAGAACAACCAACAAAAGAAAACTCTCCCGTTGATTCTGCAGCCTGAAATACTCCTCCTTGTATTACTGAAAAATATGATTCATTCTCTTTCCCAATAATTTTCTCTTCTATATTAATTCCATCAAATTCGATAATTTTTAAAGGAGAACCTCCATAGAAATTCCAAATTTCATCGTGCAACACTCTATGAAACCTACTAAACTGACCCTGTTTTAATAAAAAGTAAATATGCGATACCGTATTTCTTTTTTCGTTTACAACAGGAGATAAAAGCTCTTGATCAGATCTGTATACCTCTCGATAGTAACCGCCTTCAGGGTGAGGCTGTAGCTGATATTTCTGAATTAAAAAATCTGGATCGTTCATAACTGGATTATTCAACACTTAATAATTCTATATCAAAAATCAACAATGAATTAGCAGGAATATCTTCTGTATCTCTTTCTCCATATCCTAAATCAGGATGAATATAAAGCTTCCACTTTGCTCCAGGTTTCATTAATTTTAATGCTTCCTGCCAACCTTTAATAACTCTTCCCAATTGAAAATCAATAGGTTCACCCCTATCATATGAACTGTCGAAAACAGAACCATCCAACAAAGTACCTTTGTAATGTGTTTTTACTTTACTTGTGCTTACCGGACTTTCTCCTGATCCTTCCAGCAAAACTTCATATTGCAATCCGTTTGGTAAAACAATAACACCTTCTCTTTTTTTATTCTTTTCTAAAAACTCATTAGCACGAATCAAGTTCTCTTTTATCTGATATTCCTTTAACTCAGTCATGTAAGCCTGAATAATCTTTTGTGACTCACTTACTGTTAATTTAGCTTCTTCATTATTAATTACTTCTCCAATAGCCATGTAAATTTTTTCCAGATTCAACTCAGGGATATTTAAATTTTTCATTGAGTTTGCAAAACTAACCCCAATGGCATAACTAACTGAATCAGTTTTATTTTCTAATCGATTCCTTTTCCCTCTTTGTGCTGATGATTCAGCAATCATCATTACACCTATTAAAATCAAAAAAACTATTCTTTTCATATTATCATTATTTAAAATTATGCAATCATTTTGAGGCTTGAAATTACAAAAAGAAAATGAAGAGTCGAAAACTTTAATAATCAATTACAAATTCTTTTTAATTTTTGGAAAATAAAAAAGATGTTAAACTTATTATAGTTTAACATCTTAAAATAAATAAAGCAATTAGCAATTATCTTTTTTCTAAATTCTTTTTGCCTTTCGGCACTGTGGTTTTTGTTGTTGATTGTTTTTCTTCCTGTTTCAACTCAGAATTTCCATTTCTCAGATAAATTTTTTCAGACTTACCAGTAATTATTTCCATTTGATCCAATTTGGTCTCTCTCTCCTTGCTATAATCAACATTTTCTGGTTTTTGGCTTAATTTTTCAACAACCTCTGGAATTTCATCCACACTAATAAATTTGTGCATATTCTCACATAGATACTCTTTATTATCTTCATCACCCATTATGTAAACCATTATCGCTGAAGGATATTTATCTGTTTTATAATTGTCACTAAAGATATATTTTACCATTTCTTTATTATTTTTAGCTAAATAATGATGTTCATATTTCTCAGGATTCACAAATAACCAATAGTATGACTGAGTGTACCAGTAATAATAATCGGCCCAGCTTTTTACAGGAAAATATTCTCCGTTTAGCTCATAAAAGTCAACTCCATTAAAAAGTGTGGATAAAGAATCACTATACTCACCAAAACTTGTTATGTATGGAGCCGGACTTAAACGATAAGTTTGTGTGTTATTAAAATCATCATAAAAAAATTTGAAATATTCAACTTGTGCCGAAGCAAAAATTGAAATTGAAATAAAGGCAAAAATTAGAGTAATTTTTTTCATAACATTCTGTTTATTAGTTAATAAATAATTTATTTCAACAAAACAATTATCGTGCCAACTTCATTTTTTAATATTACTCTTACACATTTCAATATTTTAAATTTAGATGTTTTTGTTTATTGTTATATTCCACTGATATTTGCATTAACAATATCATAAATATGGGTTACAAAAAGATTTCACTTAAATTACCTACTGATTTTACTCCTGAACAGCTTAAGAAAAAAATCAGCAAAGAGTTAAATATACAAGACTTTACTTACTCAATTGAAAATAAAAGCCTTGATGCCAGGAAAAGATCCAATATTCATTGGGTTGTAACTGTAAGTATTAATTCTGAAGAAATAAAAGGAGAAAAACCGGATCAAATACCTGAATTAAATATTTCATACAAAAAGAGAGACGAAAAAGCTATTGTTGTAGGAAGTGGTCCAGCTGGTTTTTTTGCTGCTTATGCTCTACAAAAGGTTGGGTTTAATACAACAATAATTGAACGTGGTACCGATGTTGAAAAAAGAACTCATGGAATAGATAATTTTGAGAAAACAGGTCAGTTTGATTCTAAAAGCAATTACTCTTTTGGAGAGGGTGGAGCAGGAACTTTTTCTGATGGGAAGCTTACATCGCGGTCGAAACATATTTCGCAGGAGCGAAAATTTATATTATCAAGCTACGTTAATGCTGGTGCACCAGAAGAAATTTTATACATGGCGCATCCCCACGTTGGGAGCGATAATTTAAAAGTTATTGTAAAAAATCTACGCAAAGAGTTTATTGAAATTGGCGGAAAGATTCTTTTTGAAACTACGCTTGAAAATATTGAGGTTAAAGATGGGAAAGTAACAGCTGCTTTAACCAACAAAGGTGACTTTGAAACTAACTTATTTTTAATTGCTCCAGGACATTCAGCATATGAGACATATAGAATGCTTATTAAACACGGTGTACAATTCCGTACTAAGAATTTTGCTCTTGGATCGCGTGTTGAGCATCCACAGGAAATAATAAATCAGGCTCAATGGGGACAAAAACGAATACCCGGAATTAAAGCAGCCGAATATCGGCTTACCTCAAATGTAAATGGCAAGCTACCTGTTTATACTTTTTGTATGTGCCCAGGAGGAATGATTGTTCCAGCTTCTGCTTATGATAATTTAAATATTGTAAATGGTATGAGCTTATACCAACGAAATGCTAAGTTTGCCAATGCCGGATGCGTTGCAGGAGTTAATCTTGAGAAATTACTCGGTAAAGAAATTTCGGCACTGGAAGCACTCGACTGGCTTGAGAATCTTGAAAAATCTTTTTACGAATATTCGGATGGCTTTAAGGCTCCATATTGTTCCATTCAAGGATTTATAAATAAGAAAACTCCTTCACGAAGTACTGAAAGCAGTTACCCTTTAGGATTATTACCAGCGCCTCTTTGGGATTTATTACCTAAAGACATAAGCTCATCAATGCGTGAAAGTTTGAAAGAATTTAGCCGCAAAATAAGAGGTTTTGAAACCGGAAATATTATGGGACTCGAAAGCAAAACCTCATCACCAATACAGGTATTACGTGAAAAAAACGGATTGTGCGAAGGTTTCAAAAACCTATATTTGATTGGTGAAGGAAGTGGATATGCCGGTGGAATTATTTCAAGTGCAGCCGATGGATTGAAAGCTGCAATGAGTATTATCAATAACTAATTTATATATAGCAACTTATTAGTAACAGTACCTTCTGTTATTTCAACAATATACAAATTACCATATTTATCGTGATCGATTAATTTGTATTTTTCTGTTCCTATGAGTTTGTTTACAAATGCGGGAGTAGTATTACTGTGTCCTACTACCAAAACAGTTTTTCCTTTGGTTTCGGATAAAAACTTTTCATAATCTATTTTTCCCGGATGATACAAGATCAATTCCAAGCCCTTACTTTGCGCTGTTGGTAAAGCTGTGTTTCGTGTTCTGATATAATCGGTGGAATATATTGTTTCAAAAGAAATATTTTCAAATATTTCAGCCCATCTCACTGCTCTTAATTTTCCCTCAGCGCTTAATTCCGGATCCGAGCTTTCTATCTTTACTTTTTCGGCATGACGAATAAAATAGTAAGTACTTACTTCACTCGTTATACTTTTTTCCTGTGCCTGAATGGTAACAGCAAACAGAATTAAAAATATTGCTATAAAAGTTCTTTTCATACTATAGTATTAAAAGTTTGAAGATACTGAATTAATAACAAAAAATACAAGATTAGATTATTGCTTTATTTAAAGAATAAATTATCTTCGCAGGCTTATTAATCAAATTAAATGAAAAAATTACTATTTCTATTTTTAGCTATCTCTATAGCTTTTGTAAGTTGCGACAAAGAAGATGAGAACGTTTTTGATGCTGATAATATTATTGGCTCTTGGGAATGCTCAAGAGTTGAAGTTAATGGTGTATACGAAGCAACAGCTTCTGCTTTTATGCAAGCTCTTTTATCAGAATATACTTTCAACGAAGATGGCTCTGGTACTGAAACTATATTATCAATACCAATTGATATTACATGGACATTAACAACGGCAAAAGTTCTTACTATTTCAACTGATTCAGATGTAGATATATATAATCTTGAAGAATTCACAGATTCAAAATTTGTATACAAAAGTATTGACGAAAATGATACTGAATTAACAGTAACTTATACCAAGAAATAAAAAATAAATTTCTTTAGTAAAAGCTGCCCCAATTGAGGCAGCTTTTTTTGTACCTGCATGTGTCGCAATCTAAAATCAAAAAATAAATCTCAAAAATACAGATTCCCGCCTACGCGAGAATAACATGAAATAGTACAGAATGAAATAAAAAAGCATCTCAAAATTGAGATGCTTTTTGCACGTATTTAACTTTTACTTGTTTTTATAAAAAGACGAATTAATGCCGGGAGTAAAAACAAATCGGCCAAAAGAGCTGATCCTATTGCAATTATCATCATTATTCCTGTTACAGAAAGAATTGGAACAGAGCTAAAAGCTATAACAGAATATCCTAACATTAGAATAACACTTGTACTTACTACAGCTGAGCCTGTTAGGCTAGCAACCATTTTAGTGCTATCTACTAATGAATGTCCTTCTGATAATAACTTTTTATATGTAAAAAGTATATGTAAACTATCATCCACAATAATTCCAAGAACAGTAGCCGCCAGAGTAACAGTTGCAATATCTAAATTAATATGAAAAAAACCCATAGTTCCAAGTATTAATAAAACAGGAATTATATTTGAAGGAAAGGCTATAAGAGTTAATCTTTTAGATTGAAGTATGATAAAAATTATAATCAGTATTACAAATATTGCTATTAAAATACTTTTAATCTGATCGGTTAAAACTGTATCAACTATTGCCGAATAAAGCGGAAGATAACCACTTGGTGTAATACTAATTTGATCTTCGTATTGCGATTGCACTTTATTCTTTATCCGGTTATGAATACTTTTAAACGTTTTAGCTGTAGTCATAGGAATAGTTGCCGTAATACGCACTTCATCACCTTTTCGGGTACTTAGTCTTTTTATAAATGGTTCTTTCAGTAATTTACTACCAATAAGTAAAATCTTTTGCTGTGAAAGATCTGATAAGTCTTGATTGTTTGTTAATTTCTTACCTGGTGTATTCTGATAAGCATCAACCACAAAGTCTACAATAGATAGAGTCGAATTAACATCATTATCAGCAGCAATTATATTCTGTATATCATTAAGTAAACTTAAATTTTGTTTAGCCCGCCAATTTCCTTTTTTAAATTGTACAACAAACTCTAACGGAATATAATTCCCAATTTGTTGAGTAATGAGTTCATGATCTTGGCGAACTATATGTTTCTTTGGAATAAAACTTAAAGGTTCTGTATCTACATTGATCTTTACAATTCCCCAAACAGATAGAAGCATTACCATTAATGCAACAACTATAACTTTTTTATAATGATCATATGACCATATCATTAAGTATTTTACCAACTTATTAATACTTGGAGTAATCTCAAACGATAAATTGATTTTAAATATTCGTTTGTGGAATATAATAATAGCTATAAAAGACAGAACGGAAACTAATATTATACTTACTGCAGCTAACAAACCATAATCTCTTGTAATACCAACAGATGCAGTAGTTAATGAGAAAAAACCGCCAGCAGTTGTAATCATATTAAAGATTACCGGAATAGCAATGGTTGCAAGTACAGGCAAAATGATAGAAGAGCTATTAGTACCAGATCCTAATTTTTGTCGGGAATGAAGCGTAAAATGTACAATATTTGAAACTCCAATAACCATTATTAATGGCGGAAGTGCTAAGGTAACTGTATTAATGGATTTTCCGGAAATAGCCATAAATCCAAATAATAAAGTTGTAGCAACAGTTATAATTATAAAAGTCAACAGCGTTATAAAATAACTTCTGGAAACAACTATCATTGTAAGTATCAGAATTAAATAAGAAAAAATCATGAAATATGATCCTTCGGTAAGTATAACTTTATTAATACCATTGTAGATAACACCTGTCCCACCCATTGCAATATGTGCTTTATTTCCGTTAAATGGTGCAGTGCATATTGAATCGATATTTGAAATTATTTTATCCCTGCTTTGTTCAATTATTTCAAGTGTATCAGGCCAAACATAAATGATAATGTATTCTGAAGATTCCCCAATAAGTTGATTCTTTAAGGTATTTGCTTCCATCCACTTTTGAATTGAAGCTTCGTTAGGAACAGAGGTAAAATCATTATTGAATTCTGATAGTGTTTCATACCGATCTCCTATGTATTTATAAGGTATATTTACATATGAAGTTACAAAAGCAATTCCCTCAACTTTTTCAATATCTTTTACCAAGTTAATGGTAGATTGTATTCTTTTTGAGTTATAATAAGGTAAAGAATCACTAATACAGCTTACTATGACTTCATCATTTCCAAAAGTATTCAGAAAATGATTGTATTCTAACAACGTAGGATCATCTTCGGCATACCATGAACTTATACTATTGTCGATTTTGAGATTTGGCAACATTAATACAGCAACAACAATTAAAAATAATATTATTGCATAAATTAAAATTCGAAACTTTAATATTGCCTGAGTAATAGAATTAAATATCTGATATAGCATAAGAAAATATTAACCTGCAACTGAAACCTCTTTACGCCATCCCAAATACCACTTTTTAAACGTTTTCCAATTTTTCTTTGTATTTGTATTAATTGCTTCAAATACATGTTTTTGATAATCTACACCTTGTTCAATATTTAAGTTAAATATTCTTTTTGGAGTACCATGTAATCCTGAAATTACAATCCATTCTTTATTTATATATATTAAGGTATGTGAAACAGATTCTGATTTATCTGGACTAGTGAGAGTTACATGTATGTTATTTTCAATTTTATTAAAAAACCTTGGAAGATTTTCAGTCATTAATGGATTTTGTAGTGTCATTGCGGTCATTGGTGTAAATAACAAGGCTACAATTTTATACGTTTCCATTTCATCAATTTTTCCATCTTCTGCATGATTTATTAAATTAACAATGTTTTGCGTACGAATTGGAAGGATGTAGTCTACTATATTTTCATCAATTCCCTCAACGATTTTAAAATGATCACCTTGATGCATTACAGTAATTCTTTCACCTGTTTCCTGTACTTCTACACCAAGATTTATAAAGAAATCTTTAAAAAAGTCAACTAGAAATTCTTTTTCAGTGAGTTGTTGCCATTTCTCTCCGGCTAATATTTTCTCCTGGGCTTGCGATTGAATTCCTGCAAAAAAAAGCAAGAATAATACGAAAATGTAATGTGGTTTTGCTTTCATGACAAGGTTTATTTTAATGAATTAATAAAATTACTGATTTATCTACAGAAAATCAATTAGTTAAACCAATACTTCTATTAGCTATATTTTATGAATTATCTTTTTTAACTTAATGTAATCAATTTTCCCGTTGTGTCTTGGATCCTTGGGCATTTGAGGTATGAATACAATTTTATCCAATGGAAAATTCAGAGCATTCAATTTTTCCATTATAACACTTCTATTAAAACTTTTATTTATTTGTACTACAGCAACTAATTTATTATCTATCTTTTGTAGAGTGGTTTTCTCAATTCCTTCAATTGATTTTGTTATTCCTTCAAAAATAAAAGGTGACCAATATCGATCTTTGTGTCTTAAAATAGCTAATAAAGGTCCTGTTAAGATAAGTTCGTTCGAACTATTTATATAACCAGTATCTCCCGTAAAGTGCCATAACTTATCATCTTTATTATTATTCTTAGAATTAGTAAAATTCTCCAAATTATTTAATAACACATTTGACCCAGAAACTAATATTTCGCCGATAATATTGCTAATCAACTCGGAGTTATCTGTTGTACTTTTATTTAAAGGTTTAATTTTCACATTAGTTTCAGGATGAATAATCCCGACATTTAAACCTTTTTCAATATCCTCAGCTTTTTCCGAAAGTATGAAACCCTCAATAGTACTTATAGGTTCAACTTCCGATGCACCATAAAGTATTAATATATCTGCTTCTGAAAATGTATTACATAACACCGTTGCATCATCAGGAAAAACTGGAGCTCCACCTGTAATTACTTTCCGAATACTCGATTTTATTCCACTTTCAGTTATACTTTGGGCTAACTTAATTACAAAAGAAGGAGAGCTACAAATTCCATTTACATTATGTTTTGTAATTTGTGATTCTATTTTCTTAAAGTCTATTTTATCTGGTTTTAATATATTAAAATCAGCTATTACAGATGTTACTCCTATTGCTAAATTCAAAAACAAAAACACCGGAATTGTTATTAGTTCAATATCGCTTGAACTGCTATTTTTAACTTTACTTAATGTATAAAACTGTTGAGTTAAAAAGTCAAAACTCCTTGAAAGCATTTTAGGCACACCTGAACTTCCTGTTGTAAAACTGATTATTGCTATCGCCTCAGGTTCATTGATTACTGGTTCTTTTATTTGTTCTGTGCTACTATGTTTGTTATGGTTTATTTTTAAATCTAATTGTTTTAATGATTTTGTAAATCGACAAAATAATAAGCCTTTTGAGGTCGTAACAATTGCCTTTGGTTTAGATTTCTGGCAACACCATTTTAACTGTTTAAACGTAATCCAATCTTCTATAAAAATCGCCGTAGCACCTATATAATTTAAAGCGAGAGAAACCCTATATAAATCTATAGACATTGGAACAAAAACAAGAACATTATCTCCTTTAACAATCCCTTTGCTCAAAAAATATTGAGCTGTCTTTTTTAATTCCGACTCTAATTCACCAAAAGTAATCGCTCTATTTTTATCAATAATAGCAAGCTTTTCAGGATACTCCTTCGAAATATTATCCAGTATTTCAATTATATTTGGTTTCATTTAATTATTATTTAGATTAAGAGCATATAATTTATAAGTTCTTAATATTTCAGAGTTTTTTGATGACACAATTGAAGAAACTGTACCATCCATAATATAGGCATGTATACCAGAAGTATATCCTAACTTTATCAGTCTTTCGGTCATTCGCTGTAGAATTACGCCACCCAACCCTTTATATTTTTCATTAGGATGTACAGCATAAGTCTTTGAGACAAATCGCTTAGCCGACTGACAAAAGATATCGTCTACAATAAAAATAAATCCTACCACATTTTTATTTTCGTCTTCAGCAATCATTGTCAATTCCGGCTTAACAAATGATTCCAAAAGTTTATATTTTTCAATGTAAGATTCCCAAGTATAAGGTGTAAAAAACAAATTATTTTTAAAACTAATTAAGCACAGATCGAATATTTTGCGCATATCCTCAGCATAATTTTCAGGTCTGATATCTCGAAAAATAATTCCTTTTTCGACAAATTGCTTTTCTCTTATTAATGAAGATTCATTTCTAGGTTCTAGTTCATTGAATAAATATGAATAATATGTTTGAATCTCAAAAAATCCTGATGCTTTAAATAAATCATTATAGTAAATAGGATTAGCGGTTTCAAGAAAAAAAGGAAATTGATTATCACTAATTCTGAAGCGATATGATTCCCATGTAGTTCCATTCATTGGACCAATTACATAGTTAATATTAAGCCTTTTGACATCTTCTGTAATTGCATCCACCAATATTTTTACAATCTTTTCATCATTAGTACAATGAAAATATCCTACGCAGCAAGTTCTTTCTCCTTTATAATAATGACCTGGATTATTATAAAGGGCAATGCTTCCAATAAGTTTAGCACCATCTTTTACCAAATAACAAGACTCCAAAAACTCCGTATTTATACGTTCAAATTCTTTGTGAGCAATAAAATTCATAGGATGTAATTTCTCAGGAACATTAACAAATTCCTTAAAATTAAAATCTCCAGGCAGAGTCTTAATTAATTCCATATTGAGCTATATATTCAAAGTAAATGATTAAAATTACACCAAGTGTAATTGGCAAAGTGATGTTATCCCAACCCTTTAAGCTAATGGACTCAACAAGGGTTCCAAGCACCGCACAAGATAATGTCAATAATATTTTATGACTTGCTGGTTGTAAATTACAAATACTAAATAAAATCCAGGTAGCAATTAAAGCCGTGATGAAAAATGAAATTGAGCCTGGTAATGATTTTTTGCTTTTATTGAATAATTCTCCTCCAAAATATGCCGCAGGATCGCTAATAGATAGTATTAATAGAGGCAAATAGAAAACAGGATGAAATCCATAATATCTAAATAAAAGATAGTTTAAATAAATTGTAATAGGTAAGAGTATGTCTCCATGTGATTTTCTATTTACTTGTAAAGAAGAAATATATTTTACTTTACGATCGTTAAACAAAAATAAAATAAAAATACCTGTAAGAGTAAGAACATACCAATGGTTCATAATTCTAAAAGGAGCTAACACGCAAACCATCCCAATAGCAATATGAATAAATTTTCGACTATACTCACTTTTGACTTTTAATTTTCTCTTTAAAATTTCAGCTACTCCAATAATAACAACAAATACACCTCCCATAATTAATAAGGCATGAATATCATTGATATTATTCAAATTATATTTCATTGTTTCTCTTATTATATAATAGTTTCATGGATAAATCTTTTATAAAAAAATAACTTATCCTTTTCTGTCAGAATTTGTGATATATCCTTAGAATAACTCAATCTCTCAGGAAGTATATCAGACAAATACCTATCAACCATGAGATTCCAATAGACAATTCTTGTGCCTTTATCGCATTTATTTATTAGAAGATTCGTGAATTTTTTAATCTGTTCTACATTCATATATTCAAAAATATCGGAGCAATTAATAGCAGTAATTCCCTTTTCTCTTTCTATGCCATCATCCAAATAGCCTTGTTTTAACGTAAGTATTGATAAATTATTTTTAATATTTTCAAAATTTTCCTTTCTGGCATAATGTGGTAAAACTGGTGAAAAGTAACCTTTTGCAATAAAATGAATATAGTGGTTTTTGTAGCTATCCTTTCTAAGAATAAACTCTGAAAATTTATTTAACAGATATTTTGATGAATCAATTTGAACTTCATCATAAAATCTTGGAGAACGTCCAACAGCCCCCATTACATGTTTCCCAAAGAATAAACTAAACAAGCCTTTTAATATTGGTTTAGATAATCTTTTTTTAAATTTAACTATTGATTTTTCATCAGCTGATTCGGAAAAAAACTTATTAATTGTTGATTTTGAAGCTAGTAAGGGCTGAATCCATTTTCTATAGCTTAGAAAATATTTTTCGAATTTTCCGCAAAAAATAATTCCTTTTTGAATTAACTGAATGTTATTATCCCAATACCCTCTAGCATCCGATGAAATAATAGCTCTAATGTGCTTTTGATATACCTGTTCCCGATTATCATAATTTATAAATCCTAAAAAATTTAAGAATTCAGTATACTTTAATGCCTGAAATGATGCCTTTTTAAGCTCAATTAAAAAGAGCTGTACTTTACTTATATCGTATACAATTACAGATGCGGGACTCTCAGATAACAATGTAAAGCAGTTATCTCCAGCAGATCCAATAGATAATATAACATCATCTTTTTTTGGGTTTATTGCTTCTATTAAAACATCTGCATCTTCCCAACAATTAGCATATCGTATTTTATCAAATGAAACTTTATGTAAGTGTCCGGATTTCATTTATTGCTCATTTACAATATTAACAATTCCTTTTTCTCCATCCATTTCAATATAATCTCCGGATTTAAGCTTTTCAGTAAGTCCATTAATTCCAACTATGCAAGGAATTCCCATTTCTCGAGAAACAATAGCAGCATGACTAAGCAAACTCCCTCTTTCAACCAAAATACCGGATATTGAAGGAAAAATTGTTACCCATCCCGGATCGGTTGTAGTGGTTACTAATATGTCTCCATCCATACATAAAGCTTGTTCTGGACTTGAAATTATTTTTACCTTACCTTTTACAATACCTTTGCAACAACCTATACCCTTTAATCCATCTATAGTAGTTATAATAGGATTTTCCTGATAAAATGAATTGCCTTGATAGACGATTCCATGCGTTTTTATTCTTTCACCTTGAACAGGTTCTTGGTAATATTTTTCAAATTGAGAATTTCTTATTTTAACCAAATCTTTTAAATTATAGTTAGCAGAAGTACCTTGAATAAAACTAAAAATTTCGTCCTTAGTAAGCATGAAAATATCTTCAGGTTTACTTAATAGATCTTCACTATAAAAGATTTTTCCAAGCGTTAAAAAGATTAGCCGTGATGAGCCAAAAGCTCTGGTTCGATAAAATCGTAGGTTCTCGCGTCCACTAACTAAATTTCTTGTCCTCCTTGTAATATGTTTTATTAAAATATATTTAAATGGTTTAAATCTTAATCTCTTACGAACTTTTCTTTCAGCTTCAACTCTTATTTTAGATTCGGATCTTCTTTGAAGTAAGGAAGGTTTACGATCTCTTAGAATATATGATTGTAAAACAGAGATAAACATTTCTGGATGATGTCTGTATGTCTTTGTTTCTAATTTTAGTTCACCAACTTGTCGATCTCCAAACTTATCTATATAACTTATGATTTGGTCGTTTATCAATTCATATTTTTTATCATCTAATAAAGCATATAATATTTCCTTTGCTGAATTTGATTTGAATAGTGTGTAGAAGCTTTCTGTTTCGAATATTTTTAAAACAATCTCTTCAATTAATTCTGCCGGTTCTGTTGTTATTATAGTTTTTATATCAAACAAAAGATCGTTATGAATATTAGTTTCTTTCCCAAATAAACCCGACATCGATTTCTGAAGTAATCCAAAGTAAATCATGGCAAAAAAATCATTCACTAATGGAGCTTTCCAATTTTTCAATAAAAGATTTTCATGCTTTTTATATAATGCCATTATCTGATCAGCAGTTAATGAATCAGGATCTATTGATATATATGAAGTTTCCAAATTATTAAAGAAACGAGTAAACTTTCTCTTTTGAGCTTCAAGAGTTATAGAGTTTTTTAAAATACTATATATCATATATATAATCCTAAAAAAATCTTTGAATTTTGATTTTTGTACTACATCGTCAAGATCAAATTTCTCTTTAACCCCCATCATTTTTTCCATAAAACGAGCATTAAATGAATATCCTGGCAGCATCGCTATCATTTTATACCACGACCTTAAATTATAATATATTCGCCCATTTAGATAACCCAGCATATTAGCAAAATAATCACTATTCTTCTCAATTTCTTTTTGTGAAACCCCCATTAATTCAACAAATTGCCTGTATGCCCTATCGTAAAGTTGAATAATGTATGAAAAAGTAAGTGGAGACGTTATTCCGGGATATGATTCTACAATATTACTATTGTCCCAAACAATATATCGTCCGTTTATTTCAGATAATTTATGCAAGTTTGTTATCGGTCGTGATTGAAGTATGTATAATTTGTCGCCTAAAAAGGCAAATTCAATATCTTGATGTTTACCAAACAGATTTTTTAGCAAATCCAGTTTTTGACAGATGATTTCAACTTGTTCTTTAGAAATTGTAGGAATATCTCTTTTATCTGCCTCAATGATTTCTTGAACAATTCCAAAACCTGAATCTTTATCAAATACAAACTGATGCTCTTTTGATGTTATTTCTTGCTCAATTTTATTATTAGTTACTATAAACTGATCACTTTTAAGCTCGCCCGATACCAAACCTTCGCCTAATCCAAATACCGTATTTATTAATTTCTGCTTGCGATGGCCAGTTACAGGATTCATGCTAAAAGCAACTCCTGAAACCGTTGGCTGTATCATTTCTTGTATAATTACAGATAAATAATTATACGGCTTTAGTCCATGTGTTTTGCAATACTCTTGTACTTCCTTACTTTTTACTGATGCCCAGACCTCCAATATTGCCTCTTCTAGTTTTTCAAAAGGAACAAAAAGCTTTGTTTTAAATTGTCCTGCATAAGAATATTTGTCCGAGTCTTCATCTCTGTACGATGATCGTACTGCAACATACTTACAATCATCACTGAGACTACACTTTATTTCACTTAGTACTGATTCAGGGATTTTTATCTTATCAAAATATGGAATACCCGATTCTGAAACTAATCCAGTCTTACAAAGAGATTCAAACCATGTATCCGGAACAACAATAAAAGGTGAAGTAGGTATCCCATGGGATACCATTTCTAAAAGGTTTTTCGCTTTTCCTCCAATACTTTTAGGAATTTCATCTCCAGGCTTAATTATGCTTTTCATCTTATCTCAATCTTATCAACGGTTTATTTTAACTTTTAGTTGTTCAAAAGTTGAATTAACATAGGTAATGCTCCTAAGGTTAAATACATAAATAACCCCCAACTACCAGAAGCCATTTCAATTAATTTTGACAACTTAGCTGTTCTGTGAAAAAGAAAAATTATACCATATACCAAAGAAGATAAATAAATAAAAGATAATATAAATGCTCCCAACCATCCAAAATTAACATAGTACGCGGCCATTAAACTAAAAATATAAGCAACGCTAATTGAAGTAATCCATATCCAAACAGCCCTTCTGGTTCCATAAAGTTTGGTGTAACTATTATGCTCTTCCTCTTCCTTAGTTTTAATTTTCCTACCTATTTCCCACACTATTCCATTCATATAAGATACCAGAAAAAAGAAAAACATTCCGAATGGAGCATACCCCGGACCTTCCATATACCAGTCCATTCCACTTGAATAAATATCGATTGCAGGAAAAAAGAACATATGAGATAATACATATATCGACCAATTCTTTTTTAACCATTTTGATATAAAAAATTCTTTAAGCATAAGCAAAAAGAAAAATTGTGGAATAAGTAGCCAAATCAGCATTTTAGGTGTTAGTATCACATTAATTATTATTTGAATAACTAATGTAATTATTGCCATAATTTTAAGTTCTTTAAAAGAAATCAAACCTCTCGGAACAGGTAAGTGAGGTCGGTATTTTGCATCTTCTTCTCTATCCTTAAATTCATCTGCAATACGCAATAAAAAAAATAAAGTAATTGTTGTAATTGCAGCCGAAACGAATAATTTCATTTGAACAAATCCTTCTTCTCCTCTACATATACGTGAATACGAAATAGCTGAAAATGAAAAGGCCGCTAAAAACATACTGTTTTGAACAAGGGGAAATCGCTCTTTTTGATAAATTAGAAAACGTTTTAAAAAGGACATTTTTTTCTCAGTCATCGAATTTTATCATTTGTTTATGATACAATTTACCAAAATTAAACGAAAGTCAAATAAAATATTATTCAAATATTTTAAAAGATATCTTGTACCAAGTTTTCTGTAAAGCAGTATACATAAATTGAAATAAAAAAGCATCCCGAAAACGAGATGCTTTTTATGGAAAAATTTGATTGTAATCAAAAATTACCTAACCCTAATTAAAACCTAAAATTATAAATCTTGATATTCGGCAAGAATTTCTTTCACTCCTTCCGGAGAAACTCTTCCGTAAGTCTTATCGCCTACTAAAACAACTGGTGCTAAACCACATGCTCCAACACAACGCAGACAACTTAAAGAGTATTTTCCATCATCAGTAGTTTCACCAACTTCAATATCTAATTGACGTTTGAATTCTTGTAATACATTATCTGCACCACGAACATAACAAGCTGTACCAGTACAAATTGAAATAGGAAATTTACCTTTAGGTAACATTGTGAAAAACGAATAAAACGTTACAACACCATAAACCTTGGCAACAGACATTTCTAATTCCTGAGCAACAACTTCTTGAATTTCAGCTGGTAAATACCCGAAATGCTGTTGTGTTTTATGAAGAACATTAATAAGTTCGCCTTGTTCGTTGTTAAAAGACTTACAGATTTCTTTAATCTTATTTAAGTCCTTTTCTTTTACTTTAACTTTTATATTTGACATTGATATAATCCTCCAATTTTAAAATTTCAACTAGCTAATTTCAATTTTTCTACTCTTATCGAAATAACAAGTATGTAATAAATGATGTGCTTTTTCGCTCATTGGTTTTCCTAAGAACTCTTCGTATAGTTTAATAATGTAAGGATTCTCATGAGATTTACGGATTGGTTTACCAGCATCTTCAGCATAAATTGCTTTTGTACGTGCTTTCAAAATACCAGAATCGCTATGGTGCAATGGTTGACCACCGCCACCAATACAACCACCAGGGCAAGACATAATTTCAATTGCGTGGAATTCTGATTTTCCAGCTTTTATATCTTCTAACAATTTACGAGCATGTCCTAATCCGTGTGCTATACCAATATTAATTGGAGTACCATCAAAATCGACAGTTGCTTTTCTTACAGCTTCGAAACCACGTAATTGTTCAAATTCTACTTTTTCAAGTTTTTTACCTGTATGTAATTCATATGCAGTACGAGTAGCAGCTTCAATAACACCACCTGTAACACCAAAAATAACACCAGCACCTGAAGATTCGCCAAGTGGCTTATCAAAGTCTTCTTTTGGTAATGTATTTAAATCAAGGTTTGCCTCTTTAATAAGATGAGCTAACTCGCGAGTTGAGATTGAGAAATCAACATCAGGATTTCCGTCTACTTTAAACTCATCGCGTTGAGCTTCATATTTTTTAGCTAAACATGGCATAATAGAAACAACGATTAAATCTTCTCTTTTTACGTTGATTTTATCAGCAAAATATGTTTTTGCAATTGCTCCAAACATTTGTTGTGGAGAACGCGCAGTAGAAGGTATATCACTCATTTCTGGAAAGTTATGCTCAAAGAAGCTAACCCAGGCAGGACAACAAGAAGTAAGAATTGGTAATTTAACATCTTTATCGCCATTTAAATGCTTCGTTAAACGATCTAATAACTCAGTACCTTCTTCCATAATAGTTAAATCGGCAGCGAAATCAGTATCGAAAACGTGATCGAATCCTAAACGACGCAATGCAGCAACCATTTCGCCAGTTACTGATGTTCCCGGCTCCATTCCAAATTCCTCACCCAAAGCAGCTCTAACTGCAGGAGCCGTTTGTACAATAACTGTTTTTGTAGGATCAGCAAGTGCATTGATAACATCTCTTGTATGATCTTTTTCAGTTAATGCTCCAGTAGGACAAACAGCCACACACTGACCACAATATGTACAAGGAGAATCTTCAAGTTCCATTTCAAATGCAGGTCCAACAGCAGCTTCAAATCCACGGTGGAATGCAGAAAGTGCACCAACGGTTTGAAAATCGTTACACATCATTTCGCAACGACGACACATAATACATTTATCAAGATCTCTTATAATTGATGGAGAGAAATCGATTTTATATTCAGACATTTCTGCATATTCTTGTCCAGGAATTTCGCGAACACCTAATTTAACAGCCATATCTTGTAAATCACAGTTTCCTGATTTTGCACAAGTTAAGCAGTCTTTTGGGTGATCAGAAAGAATAAATTCCATTACTGTTCTACGTGCGTTAATAACACGCATTGAATGTGTATGAACTACCATACCATCCCAAACTTCAGTTGAACATGAAGGAGCTAAATTATTTCTTCCCTCAACTTCAACTACACAAATACGACATCCACCTGGTTTGTTTTCAATATTTAAATCTTCAAGATTCATGTAACAAAGCACAGGGATATCAATTCCTAATTCTTTGGCTGCTTTATGAATAGTAGTACCTTTTGTTACTTCAATAAGCTTATCATCTATAGTTAATTTTACTTTTTCCATCGTCCTAAAATTTATTATTTTACAATGATTGCATCAAATTTACATCTCTCTTCACATGCTCCACACTTAATACAAATCTCAGGATTAATGTAATGAGCTTCTTTCTTATCTCCTGTAATTGCTCCTACCGGACAAACTCTGGCACAAGCAGTACAACCCACACAGTTTTCTTCGATAACAAAATATGTCATAAGATCTTTACACTGTCCTGAAGTACATTTCTTATCGGTAACATGCGATACATATTCATCATAGAAATTATCTAAAGTTGAAAGAACTGGGTTTGGAGAAGTTTGACCTAATCCACAAAGAGAAGTATCTTTAATTACATAACTCATATTACGTAAACGTTGTAGATCTTCCATTTCGCCTTTACCTTGTGTAATACGATCTAATAATTCGTGTAATCGTTTGTTCCCAATACGACAAGGAGAACATTTACCACATGATTCTTCAACTGTAAATTCAAGATAGAATTTAGCCATTGAAACCATACAGTCATCTTCATCCATTACGATCATACCTCCTGACCCCATCATAGAACCAGCAGCAATTAAATTATCAAAATCGATTGGAGTATCAAGGTGTTTTTCAGTTAAACAGCCACCTGAAGGACCTCCAGTTTGAACGGCTTTAAATTTCTTGTCATTTTCGATACCACCACCAATATCGTAAATTACTTCTCGTAAAGTTGTTCCCATTGGAACTTCAACAAGTCCAACATTTTTAACCTTACCTGCTAAAGCAAAAACTTTTGTTCCTTTTGATTTCTCAGTACCAATTGTATTAAACCAATCGGCTCCTTTTCTTAGAATAACAGGTACATTAGCATATGTTTCAACGTTATTTACGTTAGTTGGTTTTCCTAAGTAACCTTTTTCTGCCGGATATGGAGGCTTAATTGTTGGCTCACCACGTAAACCTTCCATTGAATGAATAAGCGATGTTTCTTCGCCACAAACAAAAGCACCAGCACCATATCTTAATTCAATATCGAATTCAAAATCGGTTCCAAAAAGGTTGTTACCAAGCAATCCAAATTCACGAGCTTGTTCAATAGCAATTTTAAGTCGTTTTATTGCCAGAGG